>NZ_JBVIBK010000019.1:73776-209031 GCF_055573455.1 Streptomyces sp. NPDC030183 | reverse complement strand
GACAACCGCTCACCCGCAGGCGTCCTGGCCTGCCCCACCCTCGCCACACGAACGACAACGAGACAAAACCACTTAAGTCACCGGCATTGGGCCTAAGTTGGACACGGCCCCGCCGGTCCCGGTGTGGGCGAGCGTCGGAAGACGGGGGTGGCGTGGTGCCGGAGGTCGAGCTGTCGGCCGGGACGATCGACTATCAGGACACCGGCGGAGACGGGCCCGTGCTCGTGTTCGGCCACGGTCTGCCGATGACCGGGACGCAGTGGCGCAAGGTCGTCCCGCTCCTGGACGGCTACCGCTGCGTCCTGCCCACACTGCCGCTCGGCGGCCACCGCCGGCCGATGAGACCGGACGCCGACCTGTCCCACCGCGGCGTCGCACGGCTGCTGGGCGAGTTCATGGAGCGGCTGGACCTGGACGACGTGACGCTCGTCCTCAACGACTGGGGCGGCGGCCAGTTCCTGGTGACGGAGGAGCGGGGCCACAGGGTCGGGCGGCTCGTGCTGGTCGCCTGCGAGGCGTTCGACAACTTCCCGCCCGGCCCCGCCAGGGCCCTGGCCAAGGTGTGCGGGGTGCCCGGCGGCGTCCGGCTGCTGACCCGCCTCATGCGGGTCCCCGCGTTCCGGGACAACCCCCGGGGATACGGCGGGATGAGCCTGCGCGGCATCCCGGACGAGATCCTCGCCGAGTGGTTCGGCCCCGCGACCCGCAGCCGGGCCATCCGGCGGGACTTCGCCAAGTTCGCCACGTCGGCACCCGGCCGGGACGTCCTGCTGGAGTGGAGCGAGGGTCTGCGGGACTTCGACCGCCCCGTGCTCGTCGTCTGGGCCACAGAGGACCGCCTGATGCCGCGCGAGCACGGCCCCCGCCTGGCCGCGCTGTACCCGAAGGGCCGGCTGATCGAGATCGAGGACTCCTCCACACTCGTCCCCGAGGACCAGCCGGAACGGCTCGCCGAGGCGATCAGGGACTTCGTCGGGGAAACGGGCAGCGCGTCGGGATGACGGAAGGGGACGGCCATGTCGTCGCGGCGGCTGTGGGCACGGTGCCGTCGTGGTGGTGGGCCGGGGGGTGGTCGGGGGTGCTGTATAACCGGCCCATGATCCACCACGTCGTATCCCCCGAGGCCTGGGCCGCTCGGCCCGATCAGCCCTACGCTCCCGGTTCGCTCGCCGAGGACGGGTTCGTGCACTGTTCGCCGGACGAGGCGACGACCGTGGCCGTCGTCAACGCGTTCTACCGGGACGCGCCGAAGCCGTTGCACGTGCTCATGCTCGACGAGGAGCGGCTCGACGCCCGCGTGGAGTTCGAGGCGGCGGCGCCCGCCCCGCCGCCGGGTGTCGGCGACGACGTGCTGTTCCCGCATGTCTTCGGACCGCTCAACCGGGACGCCGTGGTGGGCATCCAGGAGGTCGAGTGGGACGCGGAGGGGCGGGCCACCGGGTTGAGGGACGTCACGGACCTCGGCTGACCCCGGCGGTCGGCTGCCGCTTCGGCCGCGTCACGCGTCGCCTCTGCCGTCCCTCGGGCCGAACACCGCCAGCGCCTCGGTGTCCGTCGCCCGGGCGTTCAGGTAGTAGTCGGCCCACGCGGCGATGTCCTCGTACCCGCACTCGGCGGTGAGGCGGGCGACGGCCGCGGGGATGTCGAACGGGGTCGTACGGAGGTCCACACCGGGGCCCAGCAGCGCCCAGTGCGCGCCGGCGCGGCCGTACGGCATGCCGACGCTGCCCGGGTTGACGATCAGACGGCCCCCGGCGAGGCGGGTGTAGGGCATGTGCGTGTGGCCGCAGACGATCGTGCGGACGTCGGCGGGGACGTCCGCGAGGACTTCCGCCCAGCGGGCGGGCCGGGAGTCGACCAGCACCACCTCCTCGTCGTCGCGGGGCGTCGCATGGCAGAAGAGCGTGGGTCCGAGGCCCCGGACGTCCAGGGTGCGTGTCCTCGGCAGGGACGCCAGGAAGTCGACCTGCTCGTCCCTGAGCGCCTCCGCCGCGTACGGGGCGATCGGGTCGGGGATCGCGTCGCGTGCGCCCCGGCGGTACTCGACCAGTTCACGGTCCGCGTTACCGCCGATCCACACCACCCGGTCGCCCTCCCCGCGCAACAGGTCCAGCACCTCGGCCGGTTGGGGCCCCGCCGTGATGTCACCGGTGAGCACGATGGCGTCCGCCGCCCGCACCTCCGGCTCCGCCAGTACCGCCTCCACGGCGGGCAGCACCCCGTGGATGTCGGAGAGGACGGCGACTCGTTCCCGTTCGGATGACCTCATGCCTCTTCCCTTTCCCCCGTGCACTCCTTCTCCCCTCTCCCCCGGTCCAACGCCTCCGCCAGCACCTCCGCCAGGTGTGCGCCCCGTCTTCCCGCCAGCTGCTCCAGCTGCGTCCGGCAGGAGAAGCCGTCCGCCAGGATCAGCGTGTCCTCCGTCGCCGCCTGCACCGCCGGGAGGAGTTGCTCCTCGGCGCAGGCGACGGACACGTCGTAGTGGCCCTTTTCGAAGCCGAAGTTGCCGGCCAGTCCGCAGCAGCCGCCGCTGAGGTGACCGGTGAGGCCGGCGGCGGCGCGGAGGCGGCGGTCGGGGGCGTCGCCCAGGACCGCGTGCTGGTGGCAGTGGGTCTGGCCGACCACCGGGCGGTCGATCGCGGGCGGGGTCCAGTCGGGGGCGTGGCGCTCCAGGGCCTCGGCGAAGGTGACGACGGAGGCGGCCACCTCGGCGGCCCGCGGGTCGTCGGGGAGCAGTTCGGGGAGGTCCGAGCGGAGGGTCGCCGCGCAGCTCGGTTCGAGGACGACGATGGGCAGGCCGGGAGGGGCGGGCAGGCCGGGCGGGGCAGGAGGGGCCGACGGGGCGAGGCTTGGTGCCTCTTCCGGCAACGTCCTCGGGGCGGGCGCGCGGAACAGGTCCAGCGTGTCCAGCGTGCGGCGCAGCACCGCGCGGGCCTGGTCGAGCTGGCCCGTGGAGATGTACGTCAGACCGCAGCAGACCCTGCCCCGCCGCGTCGGCGGCACGATCACCCGCAGCCCGGCTGCCTCCAGCACGCGCAGCGCGGCCCGCCCCACGGACGGGGAGAGGTACTCGGTGAAGGTGTCGGTCCACAGCAGCACGGTGACGGGCGCCCCGTACGCGCCGCCCCCGCCGCTCCGCGCCTCGTCGCCCCCGCCGTACACGCCGCCCCGCGCCCCCTCACCCCCGCCGTACACGCCGCCCCGCACCTCGTCCCGCTCCCCGGTCCGCCCCCGGTACCACCGGGAGAACGGCACCCTCGCCAGTCTCGGCAGCTCCCGCTCCGTCGCGATCCCGCCCAGCCGTTTCGCCAGGCCGGCCAACGGGCCCACGCCCGCGAGGGCGTTGACGAGGCCGGCCGTGCGGGTGCGGGCGATCAGGCGGAGCCACAGCGGCAGGCGGCCCATCGTGTAGTGGGCGGCGGGACGGCGGCGGCCCGCGTAGTGGTGGTGGAGGAACTCCGCCTTGTACGTGGCCATGTCGACGCCGACGGGGCAGTCCGAGCGGCAGCCCTTGCAGGAGAGGCAGAGGTCCAGCGCGTCCCGCACCTCGGGCGAGCGCCAGCCGCCGGTGACCACCTCTCCGGCCAGCATCTCGTGCAGGAGGCGGGCCCGGCCGCGGGTGGAGTGCTCCTCCTCCCCGGTCGCGCGGAACGAGGGGCACATGACCGCGTCCGAGCCCGGGCCCGGCTCCGTGGTCCGGCACTTGGCGACGCCCACGCAGCGTCGGACGGCCGCCGAGAAGTCGCCGCCGTCCTCCGGGTACCCGAACACCACCGGCACCGGTTCGCGGGGCAGCGGGGCGAAGCGCAGGTTCGTGTCCAGGGGAGCCGGGCGGACCAGCATGCCGGGGTTCAGGAGGTCGTCCGGGTCCCAGAGGGCCTTGGCGCGCTCGAACAGCGTGATCAGCTCGGGGCCGTACATCCTCGGGAGCAGTTCGGCCCGCGCCTGGCCGTCGCCGTGTTCGCCGGAGAGGGAGCCGCCGTGGGAGACGACCAGGTCGGCGAGTTCCTCCGAGAAGCGGCGGAAGCGGGCGACGCCCGGCCCGGTGAGGAGGTCGAAGTCGATGCGGACGTGGATGCAGCCGTCGCCGAAGTGGCCGTAGGGGGTGCCGCGCAGGCCGTGGACGCGGAGGAGGCCGCGGAAGTCCCGGAGGTAGGCGCCGAGCCGGGCGGGCGGGACCGCGCAGTCCTCCCAGCCGGGCCACGCCTCGCTGCCGTCGGGCATCCGGGTCGCCGTACCGCTGGCGTCCTCGCGGACCCGCCACAGGGCGCGCTGGGCGGCGGGTTCGGTGACCACCAGCGCGTCGGCCGCGTCCGCCGCGCGCACGAGCGCGGCGGCGTGCGCCCGCGCCTCGGCGGCCGTGTCCCCGCCCGTCTCGGCGAACAGCCACGCCCCGCCCGCCGGCAACCCGGGCGTGCCCGGCGGGACGAGGTCCGCCGCCATGCCCTCCACGGTCAGCGGGCCGTACGGCAGCAGGGCGGGGGCCGCCTCGGCCGCCGCGCTCTCGTCGGCGTACGCCAGGACGGCGAGGGCACGCGCGCGGGGTGCCTCGACAAGGCGTACGACCGCCTCCGTGAGGACGCCGAGGGTGCCCTCGGAGCCGCAGAAGGCGCGGGCCACGTCGGCGTCCTTCTCGGGGAGCAGGGCGTCGAGGGCGTAGCCGGAGATACGGCGCGGCAGGTCGGGGAAGCCGGTGCGCAGCAGGGCCAAATCGCCCTCCACCAGCGCCCGGAGGCCGTCCGGGGCGCCCGACCATCCCCGGCCGAGGCGACGGGTCGCGCCCGTGCCGTCGAGCACCGTCAGCTCGCGCACGCTGTCGGCGGTGGTGCCCCAGGCCACCGAGTGGGAGCCGCAGGAGTTGTTGCCGATCATGCCGCCGAGGGTGCAGCGGCTGTGGGTGGAGGGGTCGGGGCCGAAGCGGAGGCCGTGCGGGGCGGCGGCGTCCTGGAGGCGGTCCAGGACCAGGCCCGGCTGGACGACGGCCGTGTGCGCCTCGGGATCCAGGGCGAGCAGCCGGTTCATATGGCGGGTGAAGTCCAGGACGACGCCCGTGCCCGTGGCCTGGCCGGCGATCGACGTGCCACCGCCGCGCGCCACCACCGGCACGCCGCGCTCCCGGCACACCGACAGGACGGCCGCCACGTCGTCCGCGTCCCGGGGCGCGACCACGCCGAGCGGCACCCGGCGGTAGTTGGAGGCGTCCATGGTCATGAGCGCCCGCGCGGTCGCGTCGAACGCGACCTCGCCCCGCACGGCCGCGGTCAGCGCCGCCCGCAACTCCGCCGCCTCCGGCGACTGCGCCGCCGCACGGGCCCCTGCCGCCGCGCTCCGCTCCGCCGGTGACCGTGCCCCTGCCTGGGCCCTCGCTCGCGTCTCCCCTGCACCTTCCATCCCCCCAGCATGCATCCGACCACTGACAGTGACCACGCGGTGACAGCGGGACGGTGGCGGGGCGACGGTGGGACTGTGGCTGGGCGGCGGCGGTGCGACCTCGGGACGGTGGCCGGATTCTGGGGAGCTCACCGGAAACCGCCCGACCCTGGTCACGAACTCCCATATAGTGACGCCCAATTGAGCACCAGGTGTCGCTTCTCGCACAGGAACCGACCGTGTTACCGAGACCAGGAACCGACTGAGTTACCGAGTCCAGAACCGACCGAGGACAGCAGACCATGACCGCGCCCAGCCCCCCACGCCCCCCGGGCGACCGCCCCGCGCTCCGCTCAGTCCTGCCCCTGCCCCTGGTCACCGCCGTGTTCACCGCCGCCGCGGCCGGCGCTTCGGTCGCGCTGGCCCCCGCCTCCTTACGGGTCCCGCTGGCCGGTGGCGCGGGTGCCGCCGCCCTGCTGCTGACGCTCGCCGTCGCGGTCGCCGTCCACGCCCGGCAGTCGGCGCGGCTGCTGCGGGGCCGCCTCGACGCCGTGTCCCGCGACGCCGGGATGCTCCTCCAGGAACGGGCCCGGATGACGGCCGAGTTCGGGCAGGAACGGGCTCGGCTCTCCGAGGAGTTCCTCCAGGACCGCGCCCGGATCGCCGCCGACTACGCCCGCGAGCGGACCCGGCTCACCGCCGAACTGGACCGCGAGCGCGGCCGGCTCGCCGAGGAGCACGCCCGACTGGAGACCGAGGCCCAGGAGGAGAAGTCCCGTCTCCTCGACCGCGCCCGGCAGGCCGAGGCCGAGCGCACCGCCGCCCTCGCCGTCACCGCCAACGTGGCCGGCCGGATGCAGGCCCTCGCCACCGGCACCCTCGCCGACCTGCGCGCGATGGAGGAGCGCCACGCCGACGAGGACGTCCTCGCCGACCTGCTCCACCTCGACCACCGCACCGCCCAGGCGGGCCGCCTCGCCGACTCCGTCGCCGTCCTCGCGGGCGCCCGCTCCGGGCGCCGCTGGGCCAAGCCGATCCCCATGGAGTCGATCCTGCGGGGCGCGATGGGCCGCATCGGCGCCTACCGCCGGGTCCGGCTGCACTCGTCCAGCGAGTCGGCCGTCGCCGGGCACGCCGCCGAGGGCGTGATGCACGCGCTCGCCGAACTCCTCGACAACGCGGCGAACTTCTCGCCGCCGACCGCCGAGGTCCACGTCTACGTCGAGGAGGTGCCGGCCGGCGTCATCATCTCCGTCGAGGACTCGGGCCTCGTCATGAGCGACGTCCAGCTGCGCCGCGCCGAGCGCGCCGTCTCCGGCGAGGGCGCCGACATCACCGGCCTCACCGGCACCCGCCTCGGCCTCGCCGTCGTCGGCCGCCTCGCCCGCAAGCACGGCCTCAAGGTCTCCTTCCGCCCCTCCGCCCGCGGCGGCACGGGCGTCCTGATGCTGGTCCCGCAGGACGTGCTGGCCGGTACGGTGCGGGCGGCGGACACGGCCGCGGGAACGGTCGAGGACACCACCACCACCGCCGCCGCCCCGGGCACGGTCGAGGAGACCACCACCGCCGCCGCCCCGGGCACGGCCCCGGGGGCGCGGGCGCCCGGGCCCGCCGGCCGGCCGGCGCCGTACGCCGCCGTGCCCGCACCGCACGACCCGGACGACGAGCCGACGCCGACGCACGAGTCCCCGTTCGGCGCCGCCCCCGGCACCGAGGAGCCGCCGACGGCGCCCGGCGGCCTCCCCCGGCGCCGTCGCGGCCGGTCCCTCGCCGAGGCCGAGGCCCGCACGCGTGCCCAGGCCCCGGAGGCCCGCCCGGCCCGGGAGTCCCGGCCCGCCGACGACGCCAGCACCGGCGCCGTCCGCTTCAGCAGCTTCCGCCGCGCCGTCCGCGGCACGAGCGGCCTCGACCAGGCGTTCGTGCAGGGCACGGCGACGGGTGACGAACCGCCCACGGGGCTCCCCGGTCCGGCGGAGAGCCCGCGGCCCCGGGGCACGTCCGGGGCCGGGGGCGCGCAGGCCCCGGGCACCTCCGCGGGCGCGCTGACTCCGGGCGCCTTAGCCGGTGCGCAGGCCCCGGGCGCGTCCGGCGCACCGACCGCGACGGGCGGGCCCCTTGGGGAACCGGCCGGGGAGGGGTACGGGGAACGGGTACGTGAGCCCCTGGGGAAGCCGGGACCCGGCGCCCCGGTGGACGGCCCGACGCCGACCGGCCGGGCCGTACCGCCGCTCGCGCTGGAGCCCGTACGGGAGTCCGAGTGGGGCGTCGCCCGGGGGGCGACCTGGGAAGTGTCCCCGGCACCGGAACCCGAGTGGGAGCCGACCGCTCCCCTAGCGGACCCCGGTTGGGAGCCCGAGCCCGTGCGCGGCGCCCGGTGGGAGTTCGAACCGGTACGGGACGAGCCGTGGGAGCCCGCGCCGTCCCCCGAGACCCCATGGCGTCCGGGACTCGCCCGGATCCCCCTCGGCAACCCCGAGCCGACCCGCGACACCCCCTGGCAGACCAACCCCACCCCCACGGCACCCCAGGAACCCGAGCCGGCCCGCGACACCCCCTGGCGGAGCGAACCCACCCGCACCCCGCCCCAGGAGCCCCAGCCGGTTCCTGACGTGTCGTGGCGGGCCGGGGCCGGGGCCGAGGAGGTGGAGGAGTCTGCGCGGGACATCCAGTGGAAGCTGGACGCGTTGCGGGAGTTGGCCTGGGAGCCCGTACGGGACGTCAGCCCCACGCCGGCCGACGACACCACCCGGTCCGCCCCCGACCAGGCCCCGTCCGCCCCCGACCAGGCCCCGTCGTCCCCCACCTCCGCGGCCCCCGCTCCCCCGTACCCGGCACCCGAGGGCCGCCCCGGCCCCGATCCCGTATCCCACCCGGACCCGCGTCCGCGTCCCGACCTGGAAGGCGACCCCACCCCATGACCGGCACCGGCACCACCGCCGACAACAGGCTCACCTGGCTCATGGAGGGTTTGCTGGAACGCACTCCGGGTGCCCGGCACGCGCTCGTGCTCTCGCGGGACGGACTGAAGCTGTGCCGTACGCCGGAGCTGTCCGTCGACCAGGCCGACCAGCTCGCCGCGATCGCCGCCGGCATGCAGTCGCTGTCCCACGGGGCCTCCATGCAGTTCGGCGACGGCAGCGGCGGGGTGCGCTCGGCGATGACGGAGTTCTACGGCGGGGTCCTGTTCATCGTGGAGGCCGGCGAGGGCGCGCATCTGGCCGTCGTCACGGACGAGGAGGCCGACGCGGGGCTCGTCGGACACAACATGAGCGAACTGGTGGAGCAGTTGGGCGAGCACCTCAGCGCCCGCCCGCGCCACCGCCCGTCCGGCACCCCCGACCCGACCAACCCGCCCCCGGCCCCGCCGGCCCCGCCGGCCCGGCGCACCTCGTCGGCCCCACCAGCCTCCCCGGCCTCCCCGGCCTCCCCGGCTTCTCCGGCGTCGCCCACCGCCAACCCGCCGACCTCCACCGCCTCGGCCGCGAGCACCACGGCACCCGCAGCCACCACGACCACCACGGCCGCCGCAGCGACGACGACCACCGTGACCGCCACATCCCCCACCACCCCGACGATCCCCGCGACACCGGCGACCCCCTCGGTTACTTCGGCTACGGCTCTGGCGCCCCGTTCGTCATGAGCCGGCCCGGCAGGGACGACCTGCCCGACCGGCTGTACACCCTCACCCAGGGCCGCAGCCGGTCCGCCCCCGGCACCCCCTTCGACCTGGTCACCCTGGTCACCGCCGAGTCGCAGCCGGTGCCGGGGATGCAGTCGGAGCACACGGCGATCCTGCGGCTGACGGAACGGCCCACGGCGGTCGTGGAGATCGCCGCGGGACTCGGGCTGCCGGTGAGCATCACGAAGGTGCTGCTGTCCGACCTCCTCGCCGCGGGCCGGGTCAGTGCCCGGCACCCGCACAAGGCCACGCTGATCGATCTGGACATCCTGGAGCAGGTACTAGTTGGACTTCGCAACCTCTGAGCCCGGCGGGGACGGCCGGACACCCGGCCCGGGCCCGGGCCACCCCGGGCCCGTCCCCCTCCCCGTCTCCCTCACCGGCGCCCGCTTCCGGGGCGACCCCGCCGCCCTCTACCGCGAGCTGCGGCGCGAGCACGGCGAGGTCGTGCCCGTGCTGCTCGACGGGGACGTACCGGCGTGGCTGGTGCTGGGCTACCGCGAACTGCACCAGGTGACGAGCGACCCGGAACTGTTCAGCAGGGACCCCGCGTTGTGGAACCAGTGGCCGAACATCCCCGCCGACTGGCCCCTGTTGCCGGTGATCAGCCGGGAGCAGCCGTCGATCCTCGGCTCGGTCGGCGAACGGCACCGGCGGCGGGCGGCCCTGCTCGGCGAGGCGCTGGAGGCGGTCGACCCGTTCACACTGCGCGGGCACGCCGAGCGGTTCGCGGACGAGCTGCTCGACGCGGTGTGCGGGGCGGGCACGGCCGACCTGGTGACGCAGTACGCGGCACTGCTGCCGGTGCGTGTGCTGGCGTACCTCTTCGGGTTCCCGGAGGAGCAGGGGCCGTCCCTGGTCACGGCGTTGACCGACATCCTCGACGGCCAGGGACGGGCGCGCGCCGCCGAGGCGGAGGTGACGGCGGCGATGACACGGCTCGTGACGGAGCGGCGGCAGTGTCCGGCGGACGACGTGGTGTCCCGGCTGCTGGCGAACGCGCCCGCGTACGGCTTCTCCGTCGAGGAGGTCACGCACGACGTGATGGTCATGCTGGCCGCCGGGCACCAGCCGACCACCGACTGGATCGGCAACTCCCTGCGGCTGATGCTGACCGACGAGCGGTTCGCGGCCTCCCTGTTCGGCGGGCGCAGCAGCGTCGCGGAGGCCATGAACGAGGTGCTGTGGGAGGACGCCCCCGTCCAGAACGCGGCCGGCCGCTGGACCACCCGGGAGACCCGGCTCGGCGGCCGTGCCCTGCGCACCGGCGACCTGGTCGTCCTGGGCCTGCAGGGCGCCAACTCCGACCCGCGCGTCCGCACCCACGGCTCCGCGCTCACCGGCGGCAACAGCGCGCACTTCTCCTTCGGGCACGGCGAGCACCGCTGCCCGTTCCCGGCGCGGGAGATCGCCGAGGTCATCGCGCGCACCGGTATCGAGGTCGTCCTGGACCGGCTGCCGGACCTCGACCTCGCCGTACCGCGGGAGACGCTCACGCGGCGGCCCTCGCCCTGGCTGCGAGGGCTGGTGGGGCTGCCGGTGCGGTTCTCGCCGTCGCCCGCGGTCGGCGGGCGCTGACCGTGCGGCGTCGAGTGGCGGGGGCGGGCCCCTGCTGGTGAACTGAAGGCAGGGATCCCTCCGCCTCGACATCCCGTGCCCGGAAGCGTCGGCCCCCGGCCGATCCCGGCCGAGCCGACGAAGTGGTGGCCGATGGGATACGCACTCCACCCGCACAAGGTCAAGATCGTCACGGGGCCGGCGCAGGCAGGCCCTCTCCATGAACTCTGGGCGCGTGTGCGGCGCCCGTTCGTCTCCGTCTTCTGGCATCTGCGCGGCCGCTGGCTGCTGCACCGGGGCGTCACCCGTGCCGGGCGGTGGTGGAACCCGCCGTGGACGACGGCGCTGGTGGCGCTCATGGCCCTGCTGACGGCGGGGCTCCTCGCCTGGTGCTTCGTCGCCGTGCTGGACCTGATCGGCAAGACGTCGCTGGTGAACGACTTCGGGCCGCACGACCTGTGCATGGGGAACGGCCGCAAGGAGAACAACAACGCCGCCGCGTGCGACGCGGTGACGGGCGTGGCCATGCCGATCCTGCTGCTTTCGGCGTCCACCATCCTCTTCCTGTCCTGGCGTCTGTGGCAGGTCCGCCGCTACTGCACGTACCAGGCCCGGCACGACCCCGGGCGGCTGGTGCAGACGGCCGGGAGCCTGATGGACGAGGTGGTCGGACGCGACCAGCTCTGCAACGCCATCATGAAGAACCTCAACGACAAGAAGGTCCGGCGGCCCCATGTCGTCGTCGGCGGGGTGGGCGTCGGCAAGACCGCCCTGCTGGTCCGGCTGGCGCAGAAGCTCGCCGCGGTGGGGGCGGTGCCCATCCCCGTGCGGCTGCGGGACGTGCAGGGCGACCAACCGCTGGACTTCGACGAGTTGGCGCTCGCCCGGTTCCGGGAGATCGTGCGGGCGAAGGTGCGCTCCGAGGGCGAGGTCGACCGGATCTGGCGGTGGCTCAGACAGCGGGCGGACCGGATCGTGGTCCTCGCGGACGGCCTGGAGGAGGCGTTCGGCGAGGACGACATGACCGGCCGCCGGGACAACCTGATCCGGGACGCGATCCGCAGGGCCGGCGAGGAGGGGCTGCCGCTGGTGATCGCCTCGCGGCCGCACGACCCGCTGCGCGCGATGCAGGCGGCCGTGTCCGAGCTGGAGCCGCTGAGCAACGAGGCGGCGTTGCGGTACGTCGCCGGCAGCGGCAGCTGGCGCGCCGACCTCACCGTGCTGGACCGCATCGTGGAGGCCGCCGACATGGCGGAGTCCCCCATCTATCTGAAGATCGCCCGGGATCTGCACGCCCAGGACCTGCTGGAGCCCCTGTGGGACGACGGCGGTGACCCGGACCTCCTGTTGTACGACAGCTGGCGGCTGCGGGCGGCGCTGATGGAGACGTGGATCCACGCCCTCGTCGCCGGGGACGTCCACCCCGAGCTGCCGATCGACCACGACACGAGGCTGGCGGTGGTGGAGTACATCTCGGCGCTCGCGTGCGTGGGGCTGGCCTCCGACAGCGCCGACGTGGGGCTCGGGGAGCTGGGCTCGGCCCTCGCCGACGCGGACGGCGCGTCTCGGGCCCGGGGGTTCGCGGTGCGGGCGGGCCCGAACCGGGAGTGGAACGGGCGGGTCGCCCGCGAACTGAACCGGCGCATGGGGGAACTGAGGTGGTGCCCGGAGACGTACGCCCTGCGGCGTGGCGCCCCCTGGAGCATGCCGCGGCACCCCTGCCAGGGGGCGTCCGGCGGCTCCGGCTGGTGGGTGGGGCCCAGGGTCGACATCAGGATCGCCGCGACCTGGGGCACCCGGATGGGGCTGGTCCACGAGAGCGGCGACCAGGTCCGCTTCCAGCACAGCATCGTGCAGGCGTATCTCGGCTCCCGGTTCCTGGACAAGATCTTCGGGCCCCCGGCCGGACCCGCGCGCGGCGGCGGTGCGACGACCTCCGCTCCCCCGCGCGAGGCGCCCGACGCGCACATCGCCCGGGCGCTGCGGCAGGGCGGGCGGGAACTGCTCATCGCGCTCACGCTGTACTCCCGGTCGCCGAAGGGGCGGTGCGTGTGCGGGCCCTCGGGGACGGGCCGGCGGACCTGCCCCGTGGACCGGATGCGGGAGTTGCTCACCGCTCAGGCCAAGGATCTGCTGGCCGAGGCGGCCGACGCCGCGCACGCGGTCGGGCGGGAGAGCGGCGACGGGGAGTCCGACGACCGCGGCAGTCCCCGGCTGCGGGCGCTGGAGAGCTACGGCGCGGCCGTGGAGATCGACAGTGTGGCGGTCGCGCCGCGGCAGGAGGACCTCGTCGGGGAGATCGAGCGGGACTGGCACCGGCTCGGCCAGAACGAGGACCCCGCCCGGCTGCGCGAGGCGAAGATCGCGCTGGTGAAGCAGTGCGGCACGGCCGTGCGCCGGCTGGCCGCCGTACGCGGTCGCGCGCCCGGCGACGAGCATCCGGCGTACCCGGTGTACGAGGTCATGTTCCGGATCGGCGGCAAGGAGACGGACCGCCGGGTGCGCGAGGCGCTGGTGAAGGAGGTGGGCGCGGGCGGCGAACCGGCGTATCAGGCGCTGTGCCGCGAACTCACCGAGGCGTGCGCCGCCGTCGAGACCGGGCGGCACCGGCGCCCGGCGGGCCGGGTGACGTGGTCGCCGCAGGAGGCGGACGGGTCGCGCTCGTGGCGGTGGGACCTGGCGGACCACCGGGCTCGGGAGGATCGCAGGGCGGCGGAGGAGGAGGCCCTGACGGAGAAGGGCCGATGGAACTGCAACACCATGCGGGCCTGGCTGCTGCCGCTGCTGGTGGACTCCGCGGCGATGGGCCGGCGCCAGGCGAGCCCCCGTGACGACCTGGACAACTGGGTGCGGGTGGCGACCGGTGCGGCCCGTGCCCCGATCGACGACGACGGGCCCGGCGCCTTGGTCGGACTGGGGGTGGCGCTGGCCCAGGGGTTCAAGTTCGCCGCCAACCGGCGGCCGGGGCCGGGCGCCGTCCGAGGGGCCCGCGAGTTCCTCGTCAAGCAGGCGCGGGACCTGCTGCGGCAGAGCACCTTCTGGTACACGCGGCTGACGCTGCTGCACGCCCTGACCCTGTGGAGCCTGCCCGACGACGTCACCGCCGACCAGCCGCTGCGCGGCCCGGGCTCGGACCCCCGGGGGCAGGTGCGGGAGTGGCTGGCGCTGGGCGACCGGGGCCGGGAGGAGCATCCGCTGGTCGCGGGGGCGGCGAAGCTGGCGGTCCGGGCGTTGCAGACGCGGCGGCCGGAGCGGTTCCTGTGGATCGACGAGGCGGCGGTGGCGTCCTGCATCGGCACCGAGGTGGGGCTGCCGGGCGAACAGCGGGCCCACAACCTGTGGATACCGCCTTCGACCGGCTGGAGCACGCTGGACCCGAGGGCGCAGCAGCTGCTGGCGGACGTCCTGCTGCTGATGGTGCTCGGCGAGCGGGCGCACCGGCCGAAGGACGCGTTCCCCCTGCTGGAGCTGTGTGCGCGGGATCCGGCCCGGATGCCGACGTGCGTCCGCGCGGACCGCACCCGCCTGCGCCCGGTCCGCGGGGCGGAGGGCCAGGCGCAGCCGGGTTCGAACTGCACGCACGACTGCCGGCTGAGGATGTGCCCGTATCCGGCCAAGGTCGAGAGCCTGCGCGTGGAGTTCAGCGAGGTCTTCTGCCTGCACCAGCGGGACATGCTGAAGAGGTGGCAGCCGCGGGCGTGGGCCTCGCTGCGGTTGCGGCGGGAGGCCCCGTGGCAGCGCGGGGTGCCGGTCGCCGGGATGCGCCGCTTCTGGGACCGGATGAGCGACCGGGCCCGGGACATCGACCCCGGCGCGGACCCCGTCTCACCGGACGGACGACGTTTCGCCCGCGTTTCGCGGAGCCGATAGGCTCGCACCCGTGGCTGATATCCAGATCCCCGCTGACATCAAGCCCGCCGACGGACGTTTCGGCGCTGGCCCCTCCAAGGTGCGGACGGAGGCGCTGGACGCGCTGGCCGCGACCGGCACCTCCCTGCTCGGCACCTCGCACCGCCAGGCCCCGGTGAAGAACCTGGTCGGCCAGGTGCGCGAGGGCATCAGCGAGCTGTTCTCCCTCCCCGAGGGCTACGAGGTGATCCTCGGCAACGGCGGCTCCACCGCGTTCTGGGACATCGCGACGCACGGCCTGATCGAGAACAAGAGCCAGCACCTCACCTTCGGCGAGTTCAGCTCGAAGTTCGCCAAGGCCGCCAAGCTGGCCCCGTGGCTGGCCGAGCCGACCGTCGTCTCCTCCGACCCCGGCACGCACCCGGAGCCGGTCGCCGAGGCGGGCGTCGACGTCTACGCCTTCACGCACAACGAGACCTCCACCGGTGTGGCCGCCCCGATCCAGCGGGTGTTCGGCGCCGACGAGGGTGCCCTCGTGCTGGTCGACGCCACCTCCGGCGCGGGCGGTCTGCCCGTCGACATCGCCGAGACGGACGTCTACTACTTCGCCCCGCAGAAGTCGTTCGCCTCCGACGGCGGCCTGTGGATCGGTGTGTTCTCCCCGGCCGCGATCGAGCGCGCCGAGCGGATCCACGCGAGCGGGCGGCACGTCCCGGAGTTCTTCTCGCTGCCGACGGCGATCGACAACTCCCGCAAGAACCAGACGTACAACACCCCGGCGCTCGCGACGCTGTTCCTGCTGAACCAGCAGCTGGAGTGGATCAACGGCCAGGGCGGTCTCGCCTGGTCCACGGCCCGCACCAAGGACTCCTCGACCCGCCTGTACGGCTGGGCGGAGGAGTCGAAGTACGCGACGCCGTTCGTCTCGGACCCGGCCAAGCGCTCCCAGGTCATCGGCACGATCGACTTCGCCGACGAGATCGACGCCGCCGCCGTCGCCAAGGCCCTGCGCGCCAACGGCATCGTCGACACCGAGCCCTACCGCAAGCTCGGCCGCAACCAGCTGCGCGTGGCGATGTTCCCGGCGATCGACCCGGCGGACGTCGAGGCGCTCACCAAGTGCGTCGACTACGTGATCGAGAAGCTCTAGCCGTTCAGCGGTACGACGCCGAAGGGCGCCCGGTGCGGTCACCGGGCGCCCTTCGTGTCGTCCTACGGGGTGGTGCTCAGCCCGGCGGGGTCAGCCGCGGCCGATGATGCCGTGCAGGGCGGCGCCGCCCGTCGCGGTGGACGCGCCCGACTGCGCCGACATCTTCTGCGCGGCGTGCGGCTTCGGGTCGGGCAGCTTCTTGCAGACCGCGTCGACCTTGCCCTTGCCGTGCGGCACCTTGCCGCTGGAGAGGTACGTCGCCAGGTACTTGTCGAGGCAGGCGTTGCCGCTCAGCGAGATGCCGTGGTTGCCGCCGCCCTGCTCGACGACCAGGCTGGAGTTCTTGAGCAGCTTGTGGACGGTGAGACCGCCCTGGTACGGGGTGGCCGCGTCGTCCGTCGCCTGGAACAGCAGCACCGGCGGGAGCTTGGAGTTGGCGACGTTCACCGGCTTCAGCGACTTGGTCGGCCAGAACGCGCACGGCGCGTTGTACCAGGCGTTGTTCCAGGTCATGAAGGGCGCCTTCTTGTAGACGGCCCAGTTGTCCTTGTTCCACTTGTTCCAGTCGCGCGGCCAGGACGCGTCACGGCACTGGACCGAGGTGTAGACGCTGTAGCCGTTGTCGCCGGAGGCGTCGACGGCCGCGAAGTTCTGGTACGCCTCGACCAGCGGGTCGCTGTTCTTGTCACCCACGTAGGCCGCGAACGCCTCGGCGAGGTCCGGCCAGTAGCCGTTGTAGTAGCCGCCGGGGATGAACGTGTCCTCCAGCTCGGAGGCGCCCACCTTCACCGAACCGCCGACGGGCTTCTTGGCGAGGTCGGCGCGCATGGCGTACCACTTCGCCTCGATCTTGGCCGGGTCGGTGCCGAGCTTGTAGGTGGCGTTGTTCTTGGCGATCCACTTCATGAACGCCTTGTGGCGCTTGTCGAAGGCGTAGTCCTGGTCGAGGTTGTCCTCGTACCAGACGCCCGTCGGGTCGACTATGGAGTCGAGCACCAGGCGGCGCACACGGTCGGGGTACTGCTTGGCGTACACGGCGCCGAGGTAGGTGCCGTACGAGTAGCCGAAGTAGTTGATCTTCTTGGCGCCGAGCGCCTTGCGGATCGCGTCCATGTCCTTCACGGCGTTGGCCGTGTTGATGTGCGGCAGGACGTCCTTGTACTTCTTGGCGCAGGCGGCCGCGAAGGACTGGGCCCGGTCGAGGTTGGCCTTCTCGAGGGCGGGCGTGCTGGGCACGGAGTCCGGGCGCACGGGGTCGAAGTGGCCCGGCTTGCAGTTCAGGGCCGGCTTGCTGGCCCCCACGCCCCGCGGGTCGAAGCCGATGACGTCGTACTGGGAGGCGACGGACTTGGGCAGGGAGCCGGCGACGAAACCGGCCAGCGACAGACCGCTGCCGCCGGGGCCGCCGGGGTTGACCAGCAGCGGGCCCTGGTACTTCTTCGCGGTGTGCGGCACGCGGGACAGCGCCAGCGTGACCTTCTTCCCGCCCGGCTTGGCGTAGTCCAGCGGCACCGTGATCGACGCGCACTGCATCGTCGGGGCGCTGTCCGTGGCGCACTTCTTCCAGGAGACCTTCGCGGCGGCGGCCTGCACGGTGTTCACGGAGTGCGGCGCGCTGGCGTTGGCGGGGGCGGCTGCGAGCGTCCCGGCCAGTACGACGGTGGCGCCGCTGAACACGGCTGCGCTTCTCTTCATGGAGTTCTCTCTGAACAGTGAGGGGGGTTCCAGGACCACGAGGTACGCGGTCCGTGCCGCATGGTTCCTGAAGATCACGCGCCGCATGAACAGATTCGACCAAGACTTGACTGAATTGAGTCATTGGGAACGCTCAAATTGCCCACAGAAAAGGTCAGTTGGCCTTATGTGGGACATCCTCGGCCGACCGTCCGACGGGGCGCCCGGAGCGTCGCCGGGCGCCCCCTGGTTCAGGTCGCGGTGCAGGTGACGCTCGGGACGGCCCCGCCCCCGGGCGCGCCCCCGAAGCCGAGGGTCGCCGAAGCGCCCGCGGCGAGGGCGCCGTTGTGGGCGGCGTTCGTCGCGGTGACCGTCGGGCCGGTCTGGGTGTACGTCGCGTTCCACATGTTCACGACCTTCTGGGAGCCGCTCCAGGTCCAGGTCACCTTCCAGGACTTGAGGGCGGTCGGGCCCGTGTTGGTCACCTTCACCTCGCCGTTGAAGCCGCCGCCCCAGTCGCTGCTGACGGTGTAGACGGCGGCGCAGGCGGGCTTCCCGCCACCCGGGTCCCCGGGGTCACCGGGGCCACCCGGATCGCCGGAGCCGCCGCCCGGCGGGAAGCCCGGCGCCTTGATGCTCGCCAGATAGCCGTCCTTCACCGTGTCGACGCTCTGCCAGTCGTCCTTCAGGATGCCGCCGGTGTCACCCGAGTTGGGGTTCCAGGACCAGAAGGTCCAGTGGAAGGAGTCGTTGCCGTACGCCGAGGTCGAGCGGAGGTAGGTCACCAGGGCGGCCAGCCAGCGCTGGTCGACCGTGGACTGCAGGGTCGTACCGAACTCGCCCACCCAGACGGGGGCGATGTTCTGCTTGAAGATGTATCCCCAGTAACGGTCCCAGACGCCCGGCATGTTGTTGGGGAAGTTCGGGTCGCTGAACCAGCTCTGCTGGGCCACGCTGGTGGCGTAGTCGTGCGCGGAGTAGACGAGCCGGTTCGCCACGTCGAGCCGTACGGGGTGGTCGGCCACGCCCATCAGGTTGCCGCCCCACCAGCCGGAGACGCCGTTGTACGTCTGGACGCCCTCGACGAAGACCAGCAGGTCGGGGTTGGCCGAGAGGACCGCGTTGCCGGCGCGTTCGGCGGCGAGCCGCCAGTCCTTGGAGGTGTCGCCGCAGCCCCAGCAGGCCGGGTCGTGCGGCTCGTTGTGGAGGTCGATGCCGATGACGGTGGAGTCGCCCTTGTAACGGGCGGCCAGGGCCTTGAGGTTGGCGATCCACGTCGACTCGGGGACCGCCGAGGTGTACCAGAGCGCCGACTGGCCCGCCGAGTCCGGGCGGTGCCGGTCCAGGATGATCTTCAGACCGCTCCGGCCGGCGTGCGCGACGATCTTGTCCAGGACCTGGAGCGAGGTCAGACCCCGCAGATCGGTGTTCTTGCCGTCGAAGTTGAGGCTGTCGGGCATGGTGCCCGGCTTGAGGATGTCGTCGCTGTAGGGGATGCGCAGGGTGTTGTAGCCCAGCGACTTCATCTGGTCGATCATGCTCTTGTAGTCGCGGGACCACAGGCCGTGGGGCACGTGGTTGGCGGTCTCGAAGCCGAACCAGTTGATGCCGGCGATCCGCACCGACTGGTTGTTCGCGTCGAGGATCTGGCGCCCGTTGGTGTGCCAGTAGCCGGCGCCGGCGGCGGCCTGAGCCGCCGGGGCCTCGGCCGCGGCGGCCGACGGTGCGCCGCCGGCCAGTGGCAGCACCAGCACGGCGGCGGCCGCGCACAGGGCGCCCAGAGTTCTCCGTAAGCTGCGGAACATGACGCTGCTTCCTCCTCGGGAGGCGCGGGCCCGGAAGAGGTGGGAGCGCTCCCACCGCCCGCGCACTCCCATGGAAGACAGATCACATGGACACGTCAAGGCGTCCGACGCCTCCTTGTGCGCCGGACGCCTCCCGTGTCACCCGTCCGCGGGGCGGGTCAGCGGCTCAGCTTCTGGAACCTCCGCACCGCCAGCGGCAGGAAGACCAGCGTGAGCACCACCGGCCACACACCCGCCATCAGCAGCGCGTGCTGCTCGATCCATGAGTCACCGCCGCCGACCGGGGTGCCGAACAGTTCGCGGGTGGCGGCCGCCGTGGAGGAGAGGGGGTTCCAGGCGGCGACCCAGCCGAGCCAGTCGGGCATCAGCTGGGGGGCCACGAAGATGCTGGAGATCATGGTCAGCGGGAAGGCGACCGCGAACAGGCCACCGGCGGCCTCCGGGTTGGGCACCAGGAGCCCCAGCCAGACCCCGATCCAGATCAGCGCGAACCGCAGCCACAGCAGCAGACCGAACGCGGCCAGGAAGCCGGGCCCGAGGTCGGGGCGCCAGCCCATGGCGAGGGCCGTCACCATCATGATGGCCAGCTCCGCGCAGGCGACCAGCAGATCGGTCACCCCGCGCCCGGCGACCACCGCCGACGGCGCCATCGGCATGGAGCGGAAGCGGTCGATGACGCCCTTGGTGGAGTCGTACACGACGAGGGTCGCGGTGTTGATGAACCCGAAGGCCATCGTCATCGCGAACATGCCCGGCATCAGGAAGTCCCGGTAGTCCCCGCCGCCGGGCACCCGCATGGCGCTGCCGAAGACATAGCCGTAGAGGAGGACGGACAGGATCGGGAAGCCCAGCTGCCAGGCGATGTTGACGGGCTGGCGCCGGTAGTGGGTGAGGCCGCGGCGGACGATGTTCCCGACGTCGGCGAGCAGCCAGTACATCTGGCCGTGGACGGGGCGGTCGGCGAGGTCCAGGGCGCCGGAGCCGGCGCTCGGACGGGTACCCGGGCTGATGCTGGTGCTCATGCGGCGGCCCCCTTCGGCTGCGACGCGGACGGCGGGGTGTCCCGCTCGCCCGGCGATTCGGTGCGGTGTCCGGTCAGACGCAGGAACACGTCGTCCAGGCTGGGCCTGCGCAGGCCGATGTCCTCGACGGCGACGCCCTCGTCCTGGAGGGTGCGCGCCACCTCCGTCAGGGCGTTCACCCGGTCGGTCACCGGGGCGTGCACGCGCAGCCCGGCCTCGTCCGCCTCCGGTTCGCCGTCGGCGACGCGGGCGATGACCTTGACCGCGTGCGGGATGTCGGCGCGGTCGGCCACGACGACCTCGACACGGTCGCCGCCCACGGTGTTCTTCAGCCCGTCGGGGGTGTCGTCCGCGATGGCCCGGCCCTGGTCGATGACGGTGACGCGGGAGGCCAGCTTGTCGGCCTCCTCCAGGTACTGCGTGGTCAGCAGGACGGTCGTGCCGCCCGCGACCAGGGCCCGCACCGAGTCCCACACCTCACCCCGGCTGCGCGGGTCGAGGCCGGTGGTCGGCTCGTCGAGGAAGAGGACGGCCGGGGTGAGGATCATGGAGGCGGCGAGGTCCAGCCGGCGCCGCATGCCGCCGCTGTACTTGCCGACGCCCTTGTCGGCGGCGTCGGTGAGGCCGAACTGGTCGAGCAGCTCGGTGGCGCGCAGCTTCGCCCCGCGTCCGCCCAGGTGGAAGAGCCGGCCGAACATCTCCAGGTTCTGCCGTCCCGTCAGCACCTCGTCGACGGCCGCGTACTGGCCGGTGAGGCCGATCCTCGCCCGTACCTCGCGGGCCTGCCGGGCCACGTCGAGACCGGCGACCGTCGCCCGTCCGCCGTCCAGCCGGACGAGGGTGGAGAGGATGCGGACGGCCGTGGTCTTGCCCGCGCCGTTCGGGCCGAGGAGGCCGTGGACCGTGCCCTCGCGGACGGCCAGGTCGAAGCCGTCGAGCGCGCGCTTCTCGCCGTACCGCTTCTCCAGGCCCTCCGCCCGGACCGCGTACCCGTCGCCGTTCCCGTCGCTCATGGGTCCCCCCTTCGCTAGAACTGAG
Organism: Streptomyces sp. NPDC030183; assembly: GCF_055573455.1. Taxonomy (NCBI): domain Bacteria; kingdom Bacillati; phylum Actinomycetota; class Actinomycetes; order Kitasatosporales; family Streptomycetaceae; genus Streptomyces; species Streptomyces sp. NPDC030183. The sequence goes on along the minus strand of NZ_JBVIBK010000019.1, from coordinate 187,887 downwards.
TACACCGTACCCTAATTCGCGTACGTCGTACTCAGTTTTTCGGAGGCGGCTCTTGGGAGGGATTTAGACTCGGCACATGACGAGCAGCGAGAGCGGTACGCGGGCCAGCGGCAGCGGCGACATCGTCCGCACGCTCGAACTGCTGTGGGACACGGGGCGGCGGCCCAGCCGGGGCCCCAAGCCGGGCCTCAGCCTGGAGCGGATCGTGGAGGCGGCGGTCCGGGTCGCGGACGCGGAGGGGCTGGAGGCCGTGTCGATGCGGCGGGTCGCCACGGAGCTGGGGACCGGCACGATGTCGCTGTACCGCTATGTCCCGGGCAAGGCCGAACTCCTCGACCTGATGCTGGACCGGGTGCAGCGGCCCTCCGACGATCCGGCGGGCCTCGGCGACGGCGGCTGGCGGTCCGCGCTGGAGGCGCTGGGCCGGGCGACCCTCGCGCTCTACCGCCGCCATCCCTGGCTGCTCCAGGTCAACCAGAGCCGGCCGATCCTCGGGCCCAGTTCGCTGGACGCGATGGAGAAGGTGCTGTCCCGGATCAAGTCCATGGGCCTGACCGACCCCGAGCTGATCTCCGTGATCGTCACGATCGACGGGTACGTGGTGGGGGCCGCCCGCACCCAGCTGTACGAGGCGGAGGTGGAACGCCGGACCGGCCTTACCGACGCGGAGTTCTGGGCGGCACAGGCCCCCGTGCTGGAGAAGGTCATGACGTCCGGGCGGTACCCGATGCTGGCCGCCCTGTCCGAGGACGCGTTCGGCCGGGACTTCGACCACTTCGAATTCGGCCTCCAACGCATCCTGGACGGCCTGGAAACCCTGGTGACCCGGCGAGCCGAAACCACGCCCGAACCGGGAAGCACCCCCGGCAGGGCGCGCACCGACGAGGCCCCGCTCCCGACCGACCCTGGAACCACGGCCCCGGACCCGACCTGAGCCGGGGACACGGGCGGGAACGGCGCCGACGCCGGGAGACGCGGGCGCTGGAGGCGACGCCGGCCCCGACGCCGAGGACACGGGCGAAAGCCTGCCTGAGCCCTCCGACGCCGAGGACGCGGGCGGAAGCCTGCCTGAGCCCGGCCCACCTGCGCCCAGGGGACAGGCGCGAGCCCCGGTCGAACCCGGCCCCCGGGCGGGAGCCCGGGGTGGGGTCAGTGGGGGGCCAGGACGCAGAACTCGTGGCCCTCCGGATCGGTGAGGCAGGTCCAGGGGACCTCGCCCTGGCCGACGTCCAGGTCGGTGGCGCCGAGGGCCCGTAGGCGGGCCACCTCCGCCGCCTTGCCGTCGCCGGGGTACGGCAGCAGGTCGAGATGGACGCGGTCCGGCACGGTCCTCCCGCCGGGCGTGCGCAGGAACTCCAGGTACGGGCCGACCCCCTTGGCGGAGCGCAGCAGCGCGTGGTCGTCGGTCACCTCGTGCAGCGTCCAGTCGATCGCCTCACCCCAGAACCGGGCCATGGCCCGCGGATCCGCGCAGTCCACCACCACCACGGCGATCGGCCCGGTGTCCCGGTACACCTCCCGCGGCTCCAGCACGCAGAACTCGTTCCCCTCCGGGTCCGCGAGGACGGTCCACGGCACGTCGCCCTGGCCCACGTCGACGGGCGTCGCGCCGAGCGCCCGCAGCCGCGCGACCAGCTCCGCCTGGTGGGCGGACGAGGTGGTGGCGATGTCGAGGTGCACCCGGTTCTTCACCGGCGTCTTGGGCTCCGGCACGGGCACGACGTCGATGCCGACCGCGACGGGATGCGGCCAGACGAGCCCGCCGACGGGCCCCACATAGGTGGCCGCGCCGGGGCTGTACGCGCTCCAGCCGAGCGCCTGCGCCCAGAACCGGCCGACCGCCGGGGCGTCGACCGCCTTGATGATCACATGAACGGGTCGCAGCGCCATAGCCCTGATCCTAGGCAGCGGGGGACGGCACCCGGGGGCCGGTCGCGTCCGACGGGCCGTGGGACGCACACCCCATCAGGACGACCCTCCGAGACGCACACCCCACCAGGACGGCCCCCGGCAAACGCACCCCGGCAGACGCACCCCCGCGAGGACGCACCCCGTCAGGACGGCCGGCGCAGGACCCGTCTGAAGCCCCAGATGACGACGACGGCACCGCCGACGGCGATCGCGCCGACCTTGAAGCCCGTGCTCGTGCCCTCGCCGTCCTCCGCGGCGGACGAGCCGCCCCCGCCGGAGGAGGACGAGCCGGAGCCGCCGTTGCCGGAACCGCCGCCGGGTGCCTCCCGGGCGACGACCGTGCTGCCCTCGCCCTCGCTGCCGTACATGATCTTCGAGCCGTCGGGGGTGTACGTGAGGGACTCACCCTGCCGTTGCAGGGGCACGCTCAGCCGGTCGGCCTTCTTGATCTTCCCGCCGTTCCAGTCGTAGAGGATCGCGCCGAAGTACGACCGCAGGGCGAGGTGCTTCCCGTCCGGCGAGAACGCCCCGTCGGTGACCTCCAGATCGGGTACGGAGGCGACCTTCCTGAAGATGTTCGTGCCGGACGCGGACAGTTCGGCCGGGCCCTCGTACAGCGAGCCCCCCGCGTCGTTCTTGTCGGCGATGTAGACGCGGCCGGTCCTCGGGTGCACCATCAGCGCCTCCGCGTCGCGCGCCCCGTCCTCGTACTTCACGACGTACTGCGTGGCCCTGACCGTCTGGTCCTTGAGCCGCTTCGGCTCCGGCAGCTCGTAGATCCACACGTACTGCCAGGTCCCGCCGAGGTTGTCGCCGATGTCGCCGACGTAGAGGTGGTTGTCCGGGCCGATGGAGATCGCCTCCACGTCCCGCGGTGTGCCGACACCGGTCAGTGTCAGGGTGGCCACCGTCTCCCCCGTCGCGCCGTCCACGGCGTACAGGAACGCGCCGTCGTCGCTGTCGTTGTGGGTCCAGTAGACGCCCGGGTGCTGACGTGAGGCCGCCAGACCGCTGGCCTCGGTGATCCTCGGGTCCTTCACCGTGAAGTTGCCGTCGTCGGCGGCCGCGGGCACGGCCGGTACGGCGGCGAGCAGAGCGCCGGCGAGCACGGCGAGACCGGCGAGGAGGGGGCGGCGGGATGGTCGGCGCATGCCTCCCACCCTGCCATGCCGCTCCGCCGGGCGGGGGTGGGCGAGCGCCGCGGGAGCCGTGGTCCCGCGCCACGTGGTGATGCTCACAGAGGTGGGTGACCCCGTCCGCCTTACCGATGGGTAGCGATCGTCCATGATGAGCCCATGCTCAGGTTCATGCCCGTAGGCGACTCCATGACGATCGGCAGCGCGGGCGAACACACGTGGCGCTACCGGCTGTGGCAGCACCTGTGCGCGTCGTACGACGGCCCGTTCCGGATCGTCGGGCCGCGCGAGGCGCTCTACGACAAGGCGACGGACGCCCCCACGTCGTACGAGTACGCCGACGGCGACCCCCGCTTCCCCCGCGCCCACCTCGCCGGCTGGGGCGAGGGCTGGCTGCACATGGCGCCGCTGATCGCCGACGCCGTCCGCGCCCACCGCGCCAACGTCCTGCTCGTCTCCCTCGGCCTGATCGACCTGGGCTTCTACACGGACGCCGAGCAGACCATCGAGAACACCCGCCGCTTCGTCGCCGCCGCCCGCGAGGCCGACCCGCGCGTCCGCATGGTGCTGCTGCCGGTCATCCCGAACGTCCGCGCCGAGGACGACGCCGCCTTCGCCGCGCAGGTCGCCCGCTTCAACGAGCTCCTCGCCAAGACGGCCGCCGACCTCGACGAACCCCGCTCCCCGCTCCTCCTCGCGTCCCCGCCCCCGGCGTACGACATCCACCTGGACACCTACGACGGCACCCACCCCAACGCCTCCGGCGAGCACCGCATCGCGGCGGCCTACGCGAACGCGATGCACGAGGCGTGGGGACTGGGCGGCCCGTACGAGCTGCCGTAGGCCCTGCCGCGCAACCGGTTCGTCGGCGCCGCACATGTCCTGGTCACCGTGCGTATCGTTGTACCGCGCGGCTTTTCGCTACCCGGCGGCAGCCGGGAGGAGCGCCACGATGACCGTCGCACTGGCAGATCATCCTGGACATCATCGAACAGTTGCGCACCGCATACCCGCGCACGCGTGTGAAGTCCGACGTCCGTATCGACTATCCGGGCCACCTCAACGGGTTCTCCACCGACGTGACCCTGGTGTCCCGCGACGCCGTCCAGGACGCCAAGGGCCAGTGGAGCTGCGAGGACGTCGAGTTCGTCGCCGAGGTCATCTCCAAGGGCACCGCGGCCAACGACTACGGCCCCAAGAAGACGGCCTACGCGACCGCCGAGGTCCCCGTCTACCTGATCGCGGACCCGTACCAGGGCAGGTGCCACGTGTACCGGAATCCCAAGCAGGGTGAGTACGTCATCGAGACGACCGTCCCGTTCGGCTACGAGCTGGACCTCACCGACACCGTCGTCGGCCTCACCCTCAAGACCGACGAGTTCCCCCGCGACTGACCCCGGACCCGGCCGCCTCACCAAGGGGCCGCCAAGGTGTGGCCAAGACCCGTTCACGGGCCGGGAGCGGGCTTGCCCCGGGGCGTCCCCGCTCGCTTGGATGGCGCCGTCGGCGTGAGGACGGGCTGCGTCGCGCACGGCGACGGGAGGGGCCCGAGGTGGTGGCGGGGACGGCCGGGCGGGGACTGGGCCGGGAGTTCCGGTGGCTGTGGACGGCGTACGCGGTCAGCACCTGCGGCACCCGGCTCGCGTTCGACGCGCTCCCCCTGCTCGCGGTCCTCGTCCTGGGCGTCGGCCCGGCGGAGGTCTCGGCGCTCGCGGCCACCGGCCTGGCCGTCGGCGCGGCGGTGGCCGTACCGCTCGGCCCCTGGGTGGAGTTCCGCCGCAAACGCCCGGTGATGATCGCCACGGATCTGCTCCGCGCCGGCGCCCTGCTGACCGTCCCCGCCGCCTACGCCCTCGACCTGCTGTCCTTCCCGCAACTGCTGCTGGTCTCGGTCGTCGTCGCCGCCGCCGACATCACCTTCGGCGCGGCGAGCGGCGCCTTCCTGAAGTCCCTGGTCCCCCCGGAGCACCTGCTCGCCGCGAACGGCCGCTTCGAGGCCACCAACTGGACGGCGACCATGCTCGGCCCCCCGCTGGGCGGCGCCGCGATCGGCCTCCTCGGCCCGGTGGTCACCCTCGTCACCGACGCGATCAGTTACCTCCTCTCCGCGACGGCCCTCCGGGCGATAGGCGACACCGGGCGATCCGCCGAGCGCCCGGTGAAGCGCCCCGCGCACGACGGGGAGGCGCCCTCGGCCCGCACAGCCCCCGAACCGGCCGCGCCCCGCCGCGCCCGTGACCTGCTCGACGGCTGGCGGTACATCCTCACCAGCCCGGCGCTGCGCCCCCTGTTCCTCAACACGATCCTGGTCAACGGCCTGATCATGGCGACCGCCCCGCTGCTGCTGGTCCTGATGGTCGGCGAGCTGGGCTTCGCGCCCTGGCAGTACGGTCTGGCCTTCGCCGTCCCCTGCGTGGGCGGGCTGATCGGCTCGCGGCTCGCCCGGCGGCTGGTCGCCCGCCACGGACAGCGCCGGGTGCTGCTGGCGACGGGCGCGCTGCGGGCGTGCTGGCCGGTGGGGCTGGTGTTCGTCCACCCCGGCGTCACCGGGCTCGCCCTGGTGATGGCGGTGGAGCTGGGCCTGATCACCTGCATGGGCGTCTTCAACCCGGTGATGGCCACGTACCGCCTCGACGAGACCCCGCCGGACCGGGTCGCCCGCACCCTGTCCGCCTGGTCGGTGACCAGCAAGCTGACGATCGCCGCGCTGACCGCCCTGTGGGGCGTGCTGGCCGCCGCCACGGGCCCCCGCACGGCGGTCGCCGCGGCCGGTGCCCTCATGCTCGCCACCCCGCTGCTCCTGCCCCGCCGCCGGCCCGCCGGGCACCAGGCCCCGGACCGCCCGCGGGCCGCCCGGGGCCCCCTTGCCTAGAGCGCACTCCACGGCCTTGGCTAGGGGGCCATGGAGTACACACAGCTCGGACGTACGGGACTCAGGGTCAGCCGGCTGGTGCTCGGCACCATGAACTTCGGGCCGCAGACCGACGAGGCGGACAGCCACGCGATCATGGACGCGGCGCTGGACGCGGGGATCAACTTCTTCGACACGGCGAACGTGTACGGCTGGGGCGAGAACAAGGGCCGTACGGAACGGATCATCGGCGACTGGTTCGCCCAGGGCGGCGACCGCCGTGACAAGGTCGTCCTCGCCACCAAGGTGTACGGCAACATGGCGGCGGACGGCGACGCCTGGCCCAACCACGACAAACTGTCCGCGCTGAACATCCGGCGGGCGGTCGACGCCAGCCTGAAGCGGCTGCGGACGGACTACATCGACGTCTACCAGTTCCACCACGTCGACCGCGCCACCCCCTTCGAGGAGATCTGGCAGGCCGTCGACGTCCTGGTCCAGCAGGGCAAGATCCTCTACGTCGGCTCCTCCAATTTCCCCGGCTACAAGATCGCCCAGGCCAACGAGATCGCCGCCCGGCGCTCGGGCACGATCGGCCTCGTCAGCGAGCAGTGCCTCTACAACCTGGCCGAGCGCCGCGCCGAGATGGAGGTCATCCCGGCCGCCCAGGAGTACGGGCTCGGGGTGATCCCCTGGTCGCCGCTGCACGGCGGACTGCTCGGCGGGGTCCTGAAGAAGGAGGCCGAGGGCGGCCGCCGCGCCTCCGGCCGCGCCGCCGACACCCTGGCCGACCCGGCCGCGCGCGGCCGGATCCAGGCGTACGAGGACCTCCTCGACAAGCACGGCATCGAGCCGGGCGAGGCCGCCCTGGCCTGGCTGCTGACCCGCCCCGGCGTCACCGGCCCGATCGTGGGACCGCGCACGGCCGCACAACTGGAGTCCGCGATCCGGGCGGCCGAGCTGGAACTGAGCGAGGAACTGCTCGCTTCCCTGGACGAGATCTTCCCGGGCCCGGGCCCGTCCCCGGAGGCTTTCGCCTGGTAACCACGGGCCGCCCGGAGGCTTTCGCCTGGTAACCACGGGCTGCCTCCAGGGGCCCGGGAACCTCATGCCCGGCCCCGCCCGTACACCGGGCCGGACTCAGGCCCGCGCGGACCACCCGGCTCGCGCGGGCCCTCGGTCACCGCGTCGGTTCGGGGTCTCCCAGGGCTGCTCGTTCGGGCGTCGTCGGCGCGGTCACTTGTCCAGTGCCGCCGCGAGGGCGACCACCACGAACATCAGCACAAGCACACCGGCCATGATCCGGTTACGGGTCTTCGGGTCCACACCACCGAGCCTAACCGCCCGGTTCCGGCCCGCCCGAGACGGGCCCCACGCTCAGGCGCCGAGCGGCCACCGCTCCACGGCCTCGTACCGCGGCTGCTCCCCGGGCACCCCCGACGCCGGCAGGTTGCTCCGCACCAGGGCCAGGTCGGCGACGGTCCAGGTGCGCCCCACGAACGCGTCCAGCACCTCCACGTACGGCCGCACCTCGAACGCCTCCCGGCTGCGGGCCACCGTCAGATGCGGTGTGTAACGGCGGTGCTGCCCCATGTCGACACCGGCCTTGCGGCCCGCCGCCTCCGCCCGGTCGGCCAGCAGCCGCAGGGTGCGCAGATCGCCCCGCGCCCCCGCCCACAGCGCCCGCCCGTGACCGAACTGCCCGCCGCCCGCCACGGCCAGCGGGAACGGCTCGCCGCGGTGCGCGGCCCGCGCGAGCCGTTCCGACAGCTCCGGTACGAGGGACTCGTCGACCTCCCCGTAGAAGGCGAGCGTGAAGTGCCAGCCGGGCGGCTCGGTCCACCGCAGCCGGTCGGCACCGGCCAGCCCCCTCAACCGGCCCACGGCCGCACCGAGTTCGTCCACCACATCGGCCGGCGGCAGCACCGCCGCGAACAGTCTCATGGCACTCATGCCCGTCACCCTCCCAGGTCAAGGGATCACCTGGCGAGCGCTCCCGGACCCTTGATCGCCGGTCGAACCCCGGTCGCCCGTGGACTCCTAGCTCTCGACCAGCTCCTTCTTCTCCGCCGCCGGCCGCTTCGGCACGAACCGCACCCTCGGCTGCCGGCCCTGCCAGCCCACCGACAGCCGCATCCCGCCGGACCTGATGAGCACCAGGCCCACCGTGACGGCGGCGGCCGTGGAGACGACACCGCCCGCGACGAAGCCGAGCCGGGGGCCGTACACGTCGGTGACCCAGCCGGCGATCGGCGCGCCCAGCGGTGTGCCGCCGAGGAAGACCATCATGTAGAGGGCCATGACCCGGCCCCGCATGACGGGGTCGGTGGCCATCTGGATGGCCGTGTTGGTGGTGACGTTCACCGTGAGGCCGAACATCCCCAGCGGGACCATGAACAGCGCGAAGACCCAGTACGTCGGCGCCAGCGCGGCCACGATCTCCAGCACGCCGAAGGCGAGGGCGCCCCCGATCAGCACCCGCAGCCGGGCCGTGCCGCGCCGGGCCGCGAGGAGGGCGCCGGCGACGGAGCCGACCGCCATGAGCGTGTTGAAGAGGCTGTACGAGCCGGCGCCGGTGTGGAACACGTCGTCCGCGTACGCCGACAGCCAGACCGGGAAGTTGAAGCCGAAGGTCCCGATGAAGCCGACCAGCACGATCGGCCACAGCAGTTCCGGGCGCCCCGCGACGTACCGCAGGCCCTCCCGGAGCTGGCCCTTCTTCCGGGGCGCCCGGCGGGCGGGGTGCAGCTCACGGGTCCGCATCAGCAGCAGGCCCGTGATGGGGGCGATGAAGGAGAGGCCGTTGTACAGGAACGCCCAGCCGGTGCCGACGGTGGTGATCAGGACGCCCGCGACGGCGGGACCGACCAGGCGGGCCGACTGGAAGTTCGCGGAGTTGAGGCTGACCGCGTTCTGCAGCTGGTCGGGGCCGACCATCTCCGACACGAACGACTGCCGGGCCGGGTTGTCGACGACGGCCGCCATGCCGACGGCGAAGGCGGCCATGTACACGTGCCACACCTCGACCTGATGGGAGAGCGTCAGCGCGGCCAGCGCGAGCCCTGTCACGGCCATCGCGGTCTGGGTCACGAACAGCAGCCGCCGCTTCGGGAACCGGTCGACGAGGACGCCGCCGTAGAGCCCGAACAGCAGCATGGGCAGGAACTGGAGCGCCATCGTCACGCCGACCGCGGTCGACGAACCGGTCAGGCTGAGCACCAGCCAGTCCTGCGCGATCCGTTGCATCCAGGTGCCGATGTTCGACACCACCTGCCCGACGAAGAACAGCCGGTAGTTCCGCACCCGCAGCGACCGGAACATCGACACACGCTCACGGGGGGCGGGGGCTTCGGGGGCACCGGCTGCAGGATCGGAGCCGGCGGTCGGTCCGGCGGCCGGTCGGGTTGCGGGGTCGGTGGCCGGTCCGGTGGCCGGTCCGGTGGCAGGGTCGGTGGCCTGTCCGGCGGCCGGTCCGGCGGCCGGTCGGGTTGCGGGGCCGGTGGCCGGTCCGGTGGCAGGGTCGGTGGCCTGTCCGGCGGCCGGTGACGCAGGGACGCTCGCCTCGGCAAGGGGAGCGCCGGCAGGCGGCTCGCGGTCCGCGAGGGGCTCGGGGGCGGCGGCGGTGACCGGGGCAGGAGCGGGGGCCGTGGCGCGGGGCTCCACTGGAGCCGGGGCCGGGGGCCGGGGCTCCACCGGAGCCGGGGCCGTGGGCCGGGGCTCCACCAAGGCCGCGGTCGGGGCGCCGGACTCCACCGGAGCCGGGGCCGTGGCGCGGGGCTCCACCGGAGCCGGAGTCGGGGTGCCGGGCTCGACCACGGCCGTCGGGGGCGTGGCGCCGGGCTCGGCCAGGGGCGTTGGGGTCGTGGGGCGGGAGTGGGGGGGCGTCGGCGAGCCGGGGTGCACGAGGGGGGCCGGGGCGGCGGTCGGGTCGAGGGCCGGGGAGCCGGTGGTATCCGGCGGGGCCTCGGGGACGCCGTGGGCCGGCGGTGACTCGTGGGCGGTCGTCGGTGCGGGGGCGGAAGCTGCTCCGGTTCCCGAACTCAAAGGGGTTCGCCTCCTTGCGCTGAACACATGTACGTCCTGCGGTTGCGTGAGCCTCACTGCTCCTGTTCTGTCTGCTGGCTTCGGGGTCCGCCCATGCGGGGCCCATGACGGCGCACGGGCTGTCCGGCGGGGCGCACCGGCGGCTTCCCCGGCGTGCGGTCATCGCTTCGCAGCGCGACGGCCCGGCGGCCGCCCGGCGCGGCGGACGGCCTCGGTGACCGCCCGGCGGCGCCCGGCGCTCCACCCGGACGCCCCCGCGCTGCGCTGGGCACCCCCGCGCTCCGCCCGGAGGCTCCCGGCGCTCGCGGGACCGGTGCCGTCGACCGGGGCCCCCGACCGGGGCCGGCCCCGGTCCGCCCGCTCAGAGGTGCGCCAGCTTCTCCAGCACCGGCGCGGCCGCGCGGAGCGACTCCCACTCGTCCTCGTCGAGCCCCTCGACCAGGGACGCGAGGAACGCGTTGCGCTTGCGGCGGCTCTCCTCGAGCATCGCCTCGGCCCGCTCGGTCTGGGTGACCACCTTCTGCCGCCGGTCCTCCGGGTGCGGCTCCAGTTTCACCAGCCCCTTGCTCTCCAGCAGCGCGACGATGCGGGTCATCGACGGCGGCTGCACATGCTCCTTGCGGGCGAGCTCACCGGGTGTGGCGGTGCCGCAGCGGGCGAGCGTGCCGAGCACGGACATCTCCGTCGGGCTCAGCGACTCGTCGACCCGCTGGTGCTTCAACCGGCGGGACAGGCGCATCACGGCGGACCGCAGCGCGTTCACGGCGGCCTCGTCGCCGCCATGGGTCAGGTCAGGCATGTTCTTTAGCTTAACTCATTACTCTCGCTAAGGACCACCGGAACCCCACGACCGAACCGTGAGACCCGCCACGCGCGGGGCGCTCACTCATACGAGTGACTAATACGCCAAACGCCGCACGAGGCCCCGGATCGCGTCTGACCCTCGTACTCATGGGGACCACAGTGCTCAGCCTGCGGATAGACCGGGAACTGCTCGACCGGCTCCGGGACCACGCGGCGAAAAGGGGAATGAGCGTCCAGGACTATGTCATCGGGACGCTCATGAGGGACGACTTCGACCAGCGGTTCCGGACCGCCGTCGAGGAGACCGAGAAGTTCTACGGCGTCACGTGAGCCCCAACGCCGGCATCAGGTAGTAGAAGCCGAAGACCGCCGCGACCACGTACATCGCGACCGGGACCTCCCGTCCGCGACCGGCGGCGAGGCGCAGGACGACGAAGGTGATGAAGCCCATGCCGATGCCGTTGGTGATCGAGTAGGTGAACGGCATCATCACCATCGTCACGAAGGCCGGCACCGCGATCGTGTAGTCGGCCCAGTCGATCTCCCGGACCGAGCCCGCGAGGATCAGGAAACCGACCGCGAGCAGCGCGGGGGTCGCCGCCTGGGACGGCACCATCGTGGCGACCGGCGTGAGGAACAGCGCGAGCCCGAAGAGGGCACCGGTGACGACGTTCGCGAAGCCGGTGCGCGCGCCCTCACCGACACCGGCCGTGGACTCCACGAAGCAGGTCGTGGCCGAGGAGGAGCTGGCACCGCCGGCGGCGACCGCGATGCCGTCGACGAAGAGGACCTTGTTGATGCCGGGCAGCTGGCCGTCCGCGTCGGTCAGCTTGGCCTCGTCGCCGACACCCATGATCGTGCCCATCGCGTCGAAGAAGCACGACAGCAGCACCGTGAAGACGAAGAGGATGCCGGTGAGCATCCCGACCTTGCCGAAGCCACCGAAGAGGCTGACCTCGCCGAGCAGCCCGAAGTCGGGGCTCGCGACGGGGTTGCCCGGCCACTTCGGGGTGGTGAGGCCCCAGGAACCGGCGGGCAGCTTGGCGACCGACTCGATGATCACGGCGAGCAGGGTCATGGCGACGATCGAGATCAGGATCGCGCCCGGCACCTTGCGCACGATCAGCGCCAGCGTCAGCAGCGCGCCGAGCACGAAGACGAGGACGGGCCAGCCGTTGAGGTGACCGGTCGCGCCCAGCTGGAGCGGGACGGTGGTCTTGGCGACGTCCGGGATCCGGGTGACGAAACCGGAGTCCACGAGCCCGATCAGCATGATGAACAAACCGATACCGATGGAGATGCCCTTGCGCAGACCCAGCGGCACGGCGTTCATGACGCGCTCCCGCAGCCCCGTCGCCACCAGCAGCATCACCACGAACCCGGCGAGGACGACCATGCCCATGGCGTCCGGCCACGACATGCGCGGCGCGAGCTGGAGCGCGACGACCGTGTTGACGCCGAGACCCGCCGCCAGCGCGATCGGCACATTGCCGATGACACCCATGAGGAGGGTGGTGAACGCGGCGGTGATCGCGGTCGCGGTGACCAGCTGGCCGTAGTCCAGCTGATGCCCGTACATGTCCTTCGCGCTGCTCAGGATGATCGGGTTCAGCACGATGATGTAGGCCATCGCGAAGAAGGTGGCGAACCCGCCCCGGATCTCCCGCGACAGCGTGCTGCCGCGCTCCGAGATCCTGAAGTAGCGGTCGAGAGTGCCCTGCGGGGACATGCGGAACCTCATCCCCAACAGGTCCCCCCGGCTGTTGGAGTTTTCTACGAACAGAAGTGGCCAATCAGAAACCGTTTCAGTATGAACATATGATGCGCCAAACTCCATCTCCGCGCGTAGACCCTTGGGGCGCCGCGGTTCCCCCGGCCCCGGAAGGGCCGCGCCGGTAGTGCTCGTAAGCTGTGCGCATGGCGAAGTGGACCCCCAAGCACGAGGCGCCGGAGCCCCTGGAGGGCCCCGTGGTGCCGACCATCATCGGCGGCACGATCCTGTGGTTCGTCCTCTTCGTCGCCCAGGTCCCGTTCTACGGCTGGTACGAGGACCACGGACACACCTGGTGGGTGTGGACCTGCCTCGCCGGCGCCGGGCTCGGCCTGATCGGCATCTGGTACGTCAGGAAGCGGGACACGGCGATCAAGAGGGACGCGGCCCGAAAGGCCGCGGAGGACGCGGAGGCTGCCGCCGGGGCCCCCGTGGACGGAACGGCGGCGGCCGAGCCCGCGAAGCCGGTGGAGTCGGAGACTCCCTGAGGCTCGTGGAGGTTCGTGGGGTCGGAGACTCCCTGAGGTTCGTGGAGGTTCGTGGAGTCGGAGACTCCCTGAGGTTCGTGGAGTCGGGGACCCCTTGAGGTTCTACGGGCAGCCCGTGCGACCCCGGAACCAGCCCCGCGCCCGCCCCTCCTCCCCTGGTCGGACTTTGGCGGACTCGGCGGGTGAACCCCCAAGTCCGCACGTACCGTCGAAGGCATGACGCACATCGACGCGGGCACCGACCTCGATCCTGTGCACCCCACCACCGCCCCGGTCACGGGGCGGGCGCGCGGCCTGACCGCCGCCGAGGTGGCCGAGCGAGTGGCCCGCGGCGAGGTGAACGACGTCCCCGTACGGAGCAGCCGCTCCCTGGTGGACATCGTCCGCGCGAACGTCTTCACCCGGTTCAACGCGATCATCGGCGTCCTCTGGCTGATCATGCTGTGCGTCGCGCCGATCCAGGACAGCCTGTTCGGCTTCGTGATCCTCGCCAACACCGGCATCGGCATCGTCCAGGAGTGGCGGGCGAAGAAGACCCTGGACTCGCTCGCGCTGATCGGCGAGGCGAAGCCGACGGTGCGCAGGGACGGGGTCGCGGCGGTGGTCGGCACCTCCGAGATCGTCCTCGGGGACCTGCTCGAGATCGGCCCCGGCGACAAGATCGTCGTGGATGGCGAGTGTGTCGAGACGGACGGCCTGGAGATCGACGAGTCGCTGCTCACCGGGGAGGCCGACCCGGTCGTCAAACACCCCGGCGACCCGGTGATGTCCGGCAGCTTCGTGGTCGCGGGCGGCGGGGCGTTCACCGCGACGAAGGTGGGCCGGGAGGCGTACGCGGCGCAGCTGGCGGAGGAGGCGAGCCGCTTCACCCTCGTCCACTCGGAGCTGCGCTCCGGTATCTCCACGATCCTCAAGTACGTGACGTGGATGATGGTCCCGACCGCGATCGGCCTGATCGTCAGCCAGCTGATCGTGAAGGAGAACGACTTCAAGGACTCCGTCGCCCGCACGGTCGGCGGCATCGTCCCCATGGTCCCGGAGGGACTGGTCCTCCTCACCTCCGTCGCCTTCGCGATCGGGGTGATCCGCCTCGGCCGCAAACAGTGCCTGGTGCAGGAGCTGCCGGCCATCGAGGGCCTCGCCCGCGTCGACACCGTGTGCCTGGACAAGACGGGCACGCTGACCGAGGGCGGCATGGACGTCACCGAGCTGCGCCCGCTGAACGGCGGCGACGAGGCGTACGTCCGGAAGGTGCTCGGTGCGCTCGGCGAGTCCGACCCCCGCCCGAACGCGTCCCTGAAGGCCGTCATCGACGCCTACCCCGACAGCGAGGACTGGCGCTGCACCGAGGCGCTGCCCTTTTCCTCCGCCCGCAAGTACAGCGGCGCCCGCTTCAGCGAGGGCGACGGCCAGTCCAGCACCTGGCTGCTCGGCGCGCCCGACGTCCTCCTCCCCGACGACGACCCGGCGCTCGCCGAGACCGAGCAGTTGAACGAGAAGGGGCTACGGGTCCTGCTGCTGGTACGGGTGACTCGCGACCTCGACGACCCGGAGGTGGCGCGGGACGCGCGCCCCACGGCCCTCGTCGTCCTCGAACAGCGGCTGCGGCCCGACGCCGCCGACACCCTGCGCTACTTCGACGAGCAGAACGTCCGGGCGAAGGTCATCTCCGGTGACAACGCGGTGTCGGTCGGCGCGGTGGCCGGGAAGCTGGGTCTGACGGGGGAGGTGGTCGACGCGCGCCGCCTGCCCGCCGAGCGGGACGCGATGGGCGAGGCGCTGGACGGGGGCACCGTCTTCGGCCGGGTCACCCCGCGGCAGAAGCGGGACATGGTGGGCGCCCTCCAGGCGCGGGGCCACACGGTGGCGATGACCGGCGACGGGGTGAACGACGTGCTGGCCCTCAAGGACGCCGACATCGGGGTGTCGATGGGGTCGGGCTCGGAGGCGACGCGGGCGGTCGCCCAGATCGTGCTGCTGAACAACAGCTTCGCGACGCTGCCGTCGGTGGTGGCGGAGGGCCGCCGGGTGATCGGCAACATCACGCGGGTGGCGACCCTGTTCCTGGTGAAGACGGTGTACTCGGTGCTGCTGGCCGCCCTGGTGGTGTGCTGGCAGGTGGAGTACCCCTTCCTGCCCCGCCACCTCACCCTGCTCTCCACGCTGACGATCGGCGTCCCGGCGTTCTTCCTGGCGCTGGCCCCCAACAAGGAGCGGGCGCGACCCCACTTCGTCCGCCGCGTCATGCGCTACGCCGTCCCCGGCGGGGTACTGGCGGCGCTGGCCACGTTCGCCACGTATCTCATCGCCCGGCACTACTACGCGGGTGAGGGCGCGTTGGAGGCGGAGACGAGCGCGGCGACGCTGACCCTCTTCCTGATCTCGATGTGGGTGCTGGCGATCATCGCCCGCCCGTACACCTGGTGGCGCCTGGGCCTGGTGGCGGCGATGGGCGGCGCCTTCCTGCTGGTCCTGGCCGTCCCCTGGCTCCAGGACTTCTTCGCGCTCCGCCTGGTCGGCACGACGATGCCGTGGACGGCGGTCGGGATCGCGGCGGGCTCGGCGGCGGCCCTGGAGTTCCTGTGGCGATGGGTGGACCACCGCTTCCCCGCGTAGCGCGGCCACCGCATGACGAAGCCCCCGGAGCGGGGCCCCCAGGTGGCCGGCGGGTTCGCCGGCCGTTCGGGGGCCCGTGTCCAGGGGCCTGTCACCGCTGACCGTGCAGCGGTGGGTTGCTGCCGCTTGCTTGGTTCCTGCCGCTTACTTCACGTCGAGCGTGTCGCCCACGGCCGTCGCCGCCGCCGTGCCCGAGCTGCCCGCGAAGACGTAGCGGTACGTGCCGTCGACGGTCGCCTTGACGGTGGTGGACAGGTCGCCCGTGGCGGACGTCTTGACCGTCTTGACGTTCTTGTAGGCGGACGCGCCCGCCGCCTTGAACTGGAGCGTCACCGACTGGTTGCCGTACGCGGCGTTCGTGCCGGCGTCCCAGTTGGCGCGGGTCAGCTTGCTGGTGACGGTGACCGTCTCGCCCTTGGCGACCGGCTCCGGGGCGACGTCCGCGCCCTGGAGCTGCGTGGCACGCTGCACCTTGAAGGACTTGGCGTTGTCCTTCTGGATGTAGTTGGTGTCCTTGGCCTGGGCGATCACCCAGGTCTTCCAGGTGCCGGCGACCTTGTTGACCGCGTTGCCGCCGGCCTCGAAGGTGTAGTTCGCCGAGCAGGTCGACTTCGTGGAGCTGACCTTCTTGCACTTGATCCAGGTACTGCCGGAGGCCGCCGCGCTGTCCGCGGTCTCCAGGCTCCCGCCGTGGTACAGCTGCGCGGCGGCACGCCACGCACCGGAGTTGTCGGTGACGGAGAAGGACAGCTTGACCGTCTTCTTGCCCGTGGCGCCGACGACGACGGGCTTGCCGCCGTTGATGACGAAGTTGGAGACCTTGATGTTGCCGATCTTCTCGTCGGCCTGTGCGGCCGGGGCGGCGAACGCGGTCAGGGCCAGGGCGCCGATGACGATGCCCAGAGTGGCACGCTTGTGCAATGTATTCCCCACGTGGAAGGGATCTCGCGGCAGGTCAGTGTCGCGCGGGATCCGTTTGTCGGTCTGAGAGCCCGAGGGCTTCGGGAGACTCCGGGGGTTCAGGGGACCCCCGCGGCTCACGGGAAGCCGGTCGGCTCGGGTGATCAGATCCATGAGTGTGGCGAATAGTTGTACGAGATGCGAATGAGTTTCGGAGATGTTGCGCACGTCACATCCGCATCCTCGACCACAGGGGCACCAAGGCGTGACAACCGGGACGGACCCGTCCGACCGTCCCGGCCCGGTCAGTCGAACCAGCGGTCGCGGGCCAACTCCTCCGTCCTGGACGGGTCTTCGAGCAGCGCCGCGACCTCGAAGCGGCGCGGCCACTGACCCGCCGCCCACGCGAGCCCCGCCGCCACGCCCTCCAGGGTCGCGGCGTGCAGAACGCCGTCCCTGGTCCGGCGCCAGTCCAACTCGACCCCGTCGACGACGAGTTCCTCGTGCTCGACATAGGTCGCGGGGGTGGCCGGCCCGAGCAGCACCCGCACCGAGTCCGGTACGTCGTGCTCCGTGCCCTCGGAGTCCACCTCGCCCGTCACCGACTCGCTGAGCCGCCGCACCTGGAACAGCTCGGCCAACTCCGCCGCACGGGACGGCCGTACGGGCAGCAGCGGCACACCGGAGGTGAAGGGAAGCAGGTCGGGCGAGTCGACGACGACCGCGTCGGCGGCGTCCACGACCGTCACCTCCCCGTCCACCACGGCCCGCAACTCGTCGGGCAGTGTGACCTGTTCTGGGTCGAGGTCGGCCAGCGCGCCGTACAGGCCGTGCAGTTGCGCGGCCGTGACGTCCCGCTCCGGGTCGGCGAGGCGGTCCAGCAGCTCGGCGGCGCCGCCCGGCTCGTCGAGCAGCGCGGCGACCGACGTGCGCACGCCCAGCGCCCGCAGGACCTGCTCGTCGTCGAAGCCGGTGGCGTCGGCCTCGTCGTACAGGCCCCGCAGGAGCGGGTCGCCGCCGGACGTGAGGAGACCGGCGGGGCGGCGGCCGTCGAGGACGGGGTGGCCGCGCAGCCACCACGCCGTGTACGGGCGGACGACCTCGTGCGTGCCGTCGGGCAGCAGGATCCGCACCGGCTGCACGAGCGCGTCCCGCAGCGGCGGCCGGGCGAGCAGGGTGAGCGCCTCGGGCCAGCGGTCCTCGTCGACGAGGTCCAGGTCGCGCACGGCGACGATCTCGGTGGCGACCGGGGGGACGGGACTGTCCGGGAACCGGTCGAGGATGTCCTCGCACCACACGTCGACGGCGTCCAGCAGACCGGCGTCGTCGGGCTCGGCGAAGTCCCCGTCGCGCGGCTCCAGTTCGTCGGGGTCGAGGACGACGTCGGTGGCGCGGACGAGGGCGAAGTCGGCGAGGACACCGCACGCCGCCAGCGGCTGCTCGCCCCACCGTTCGGCCAGCTCGGCGTCCACGAAGGCCAGTTCGTCCTCGCGCATGATCCGGGCGAACGCGCTGCCGGGCAGGACGAGTTCACCGGCGGGCGACAGCTCGCCGTCCTCGTCGGGCAGGGCGAGGGCGCCCAGCCAGGGCTCGTCGCCGGGGTCGAGGGCGGCGTCGCGGACGAGGGTGAGGACCAGCTCCGCGAGCTCGTCGGCGTCCGGGCGGCCGTCCTCGTCGTCCCACGCCATGCCGTCGTCGTCCAACGAGGCGGCCACGGCGGCCCGCACCTGCGGGGTGGTGAGCACGGCGCGCGGGGTCGCGGGCAGGGCGCCCAGCTTCTCCAGGAGCGGGTGCGCGGCGTCCGGGTGGGCGACCTTCAGACCGAGCCGGGCGAGGGTCTCGGGGGCCGTCTGCGGGCCGTCCGGGGTGGGCAGCAGCACCTGGCGCGGCCCGATCGTCGTACGGCCGTCCGCGAGCGGCACCGGAAGCCCCGACAGGCGGTCCGGGTCGACGCCCGCGAGGCTGTCGTAGAGCCGCCGCCACCAGTCGGGCGCCTTCTCCAGACCGGCGAGCCGGTCGATGGTGTCGCCCAGCGGGAGGCGCGCGACCCCGAGCGTGCGCAGCTCCGCGCGCCGTTCGAGCCCGGCGGGCAGCAGACAGGGCAGCACCTCGGCGAGGACCCGCACCGTCTCGACGCCGGCGCCCTCGACGACCTCGGCGTCGCGTGGCCGGATCGCCTCGGGCAGCTCGTCGTCGTCCGCGGGCGGCAGCGCGCGCGGCAGGAACGCGGTGCGCGGCAGCCGCTCCAGGATCGCCTGGCGCAGCGCCCCGTCCAGCTCGCCCTTGCCGAGCGGGCCGGGCACGAGGTCGATGATCTGCTCGGTCACCGGCTGCCAGGCGGCGAGGAGTTCGGTGTACGCGTCGGCCGCGCGCTGGACGAGGAAGTCGGTGAGCGGCCCGGGCGCGGCGTGCCGCCGGGTCGTGTCCAGCGGGAACGAGGCGATGAGCAGCGCGGGCACACCGAGGGCCTCGTCGCTGGGCGTCGGCGCGTGCACCACGGGGCTGGTACGGGGACGGACCGGCGCGCCGTCGGGCCCGGTCGGCACCGCCCACGTCACGGACCAGTGGGGCCGCAGCCGCTCCTCCACGGGCCGGTCGGCGAGCAGCGCGGCCTCGATCGCGCCGTGCTCGGCGGTCGTGCGCCAGCGCGTGACACCGTCCCTCGAGTCATCGATGACGACGTACGCCCCCTCCTCGCGCCGTCGCACGGTGCGCGGAGGGGCGTCACCGTTCTCGATGACGACCTCCTCCAGGCCGGGCAGGGCGAGGAGCAGGGCGTCGTCGACGGCGTTCAGCAGCCGCTCGGCGAGATCCCCGGCGGCGGCGTCGCGCAGCGGCAGGATGACGACGGTGTCGTACGTCTCCGGCGCGGAGCCCTCGGCCGCGAACGGCAGCCGCAGCAGCGGTACGTGCCCCTCGCGGCGGCGGATCTCGTCGCCGAGTCCGGGGCTGTGCCGGGCGGTGTCGGCGGCGAGCAGCCGGGCCTCCGCCAGCGACCAGCGGATACCGCCGTGCCGGCCGACGACGGCGGGCTCGTCGGTGACGGCGAGGACGGCGGCGAACCCGACGCCGAACCGGCCGACCGCCTGGTCGTGGCCCTCCCGTTTCGCGGACGCGCGCAGCGTGGACAGCGACTCGACGCCGGCCGCGTCGAGCGGGGCGCCGGTGTTGGCGGCGACGAGGACGCCGTCGCGGAGGGTGAGCCGCAGCCGTCCCGGCACCTTGGCCCTGGCCGCCGCGTCGGCGGCGTTCTGCGCCAGCTCGACGACGAGCCGGTCCCGGTACCCGCCGAGGGCGAGGTCCTCCTCGGCGTTGGCGTCCTCGCGGAACCTCGCCGGACTGGTCGCCCAGGCGTCCAGCACCCCGCGCCGCAGCCGCGCCGTCCCGAACGGATCCGCACCCTCGGCCGCCGGCCGCACGAACTTGCTCACGGTTCACCTTCCATGTCGCCGTGAGCACGAACGTACCGCGTCGCTGCGCCGGCTTGCGCCGGGGCGCCTCGGGGGAGAGGGGGCCGGGTGCGTCGGCGGGTGCGGGTGAGTGGGGGCTGGTCGCGCCCACGCGGCGGAGCCGCATATGTCACCGCCCCGCGCCCCTGAAGGCAGGGTCTGCGGCCCGCCTTCATCTGAAAAGCACGGGGGCGCAGCCCCCTGCTTTTCCAGGGGCGCGGGGAACCGCGCGAGAAACCACAACGCACCCGCAGTCGCCCTACAACAGTGGCCCCCGAGCTACTGGGCGCCCCTCACACCACAGCCAACGTCACGAGTGACCGAGATCCGCCTCGGCGTCCGCGTCCACCGGCACCGACCCGGAGTCCGGCGACGGCCGCAGCGGGAAGGGGTCGACCCTGGTCTCGTCGAGCCGCGGCGGAGCCGGCTGCGGCGGCTTCGGCATGACCGCCGCCTCGGAGTGCCCCCCGCACCCGTACGTCAGCGACACGACCCGCCCGTCCGCCGGCGCGAACTCGTTCGCGCACACCCCGAACGCCTGCCCGAGCGACCCCCCGATCGGCATGAGGAACCCGCAGCTGACACAGGACGCGGGCGCGGCCTGGGCCATCGCGGTCTTCGCCCCGAACCCTTCCTCCCAGCGGTCCGCGGCCGTGTGCAGCCCGTACCGGGACAGCACGCGGGCCCGGCGCAGGCCCAGTTCCTCGGCGACGGCGGCGATGGAACCACGGCTCGGCGCGATCGGCAGGTTCGCCGGGACACCGCCCGCGACCTCCGCGTCCTCCGCCTCCACCAGCTCGGCCATGTCCTCGGAGACCGCGGAGTTCGGCGGCGGCTCGTCCTCGCCGGAGTACCCGGGCTCCAGCCTCAGGTCCTCCGCGTCGGTGGGCAGCAGATCACCGGGACCCATGTCGCCGGGCCGGAGCCGCTCGCTCCACGGCACCCACTCCGGCGCGAGCAACGCGTCGGGACCGGGCAGCAGGACGACCTCGTCGAGGGTGACGATCTTCGCGCGGGAGGCGCGGGCGACGGTGACGGCCCAGCGCCAGCCGCGGTAGCCCATCTCCTTGCACTCGAAGAAGTGCGTGACAACGCGGTCGCCCTCGGACACGAGTCCCGCGTGCTCCCCCACCACACCGGGCGCGGCCGCCTCCTCGGCGGCGGCGCGGGCGAGGTCGACGGCCTCGGCGCACAAGCGGTCGGGGGTGCGGCTTCGCGTTGTCGCTGCGCTCACAGGTATCGCTTCTCTCCTACGCCGTCTCACGAGTGCGCCTCCCTCGACGGGGGGTGCGGACGGAGCGGACCGGAGGGCCGCGTCGACGTCCGCGCCCGATCGCACTCGGGCGCACCTATGTCATCCATTCTGCGGGATGAACTTCAGGCGCGCGGCCGAGAACAACCGCCGCGGGCGCGCTATGCACGCTACCTTCTCCAGCGCCCGGCGCCCACACCGACGTTACGGTTCCGCTGCGCTGGACTTGGACCGGGGTGCGTTCCGGGGGGCGGATCAGAGGCCCCGGCGTTGGCGTGAACCGAACACGTGCGGGCTGGTGGGGCTGGTCATCAGGACGAAGGCCGGGCCGCGGGCCCAAGCCTTCACGGGCGCGGCGAACTGCGCGAACAACCACGACGAACCCGCACCCGCCGACGAATCCGCACCCCCGAGCTACCGGGCGCCCCCCACCCCCGTTCACCGCCATCCGAGCGGTAACCGCACTACGGCCCCCCATCTCGGGGCACTATGACGAGGTGACCGGCGCCGAGCGGAGCGGAACCCGCGGCGGTTCAGGTCGACTGACCGGAGCCGTCCGCTCGCTGACCCGCGCCCTCCACCGCCCGGTGACCGCCCCCGCCCGCGGCATCCGCAAGGCCACCCACGCCCACGGCGCCGGCGAGTCCGGTCTCGGCAAACTCATCGAACTGCACGGGGTGAACGGCGCCGGCGACGTGATGATCACCGTCTCCCTCGCCTCCACCGTCTTCTTCTCCGTCCCCACCGACGAGGCCCGCGGCCGGGTCGCTCTCTACCTCGCCATCACCCTCGCCCCCTTCGCCCTCCTCGCCCCCGTCGTCGGCCCCCTCCTGGACCGCCTCCCGCACGGCCGCCGCGCCGCGATGGCCGGCGCGATGCTGGCGCGGGCGTTCCTCGCGCTCGTACTGGTCGGCGCCGTGGAGACCGGCGGCATCGAGCTGTACCCCGCCGCGCTCGGCGTCCTCGTCGCGTCGAAGGCGTACGGGGTGGTCAGAAGCGCCATCGTCCCCCGCCTCCTCCCACCGGCGTTCTCCCTGGTCAAAGCCAACTCGCGGGTCACCCTGTGCGGCCTGCTCGCCACCGGGGTCGCCGCGCCGATCGGCGCCGGCCTCCAGGCCCTCGGACCGCGTTTCCCGCTGTACGGCGCGTGCGCGATCTTCATCGCCGGGACGTTCCTGTCGTTCACGCTGCCACCCAAGGTCGACTCCGCGAAGGGCGAGGACACCGCGCTGCTCGCCGCGGACCCGGAGCATCTGCACGGCCCGCACCGCGCGAAGACGCTGAAGCGGCCGAACCTGCGCACGGTCGGCCCGGCCGTCACCCACGCCCTCGCCGCCAACGCGTCGCTGCGCTGCCTCTCCGGCTTCCTGATCTTCTTCCTGGCGTTCCTGCTGCGTGAGCACCCCCTCCACGGGCAGAGCGCGGCCGTCTCCCTCGGCATGGTGGCCGTCGCGGCCGGCACGGGGAACGCGCTCGGCACCGCCGTGGGCGCGTGGCTGAAGTCACGGGCACCGGAGCTGATCATCGTGACCGTCGTCGCGGTGGAACTGGCCGTCGCCGTGCTGGCGGTCGTGTTCTTCAGCGCCTTCTTCATCGCCTGCCTCGCCGCGTTCGCCGGCCTCTCGCAGGCCCTGTCGAAGCTGGCCCTGGACGCCCTGATCCAGCGGGACGTACCCGAGGCCGTCCGGACCTCCGCGTTCGCCCGCTCCGAGACGCTGCTGCAGATGTCGTGGGTGGTCGGCGGCGGCATCGGGATCGCCCTGCCCCTCGTCGGCACGCTCGGCATGGCCGTGGCCGCCGGGATCGTCGCCCTCGGCTGGCTCACCACGGTCCGCGGCCTCCTCTCCTCCGCCCGGCACGGCGGCGCGCCCCGCGCCAAGGTGGCGTGACCGGGGCGGAACGGGAGCCCCGCGACACCGCCCGGCCCGGCACGCCGTACCCCACGTAGGGGCACCCCTGGACATGCCAGATAGCCTTCGCCCATGACCTCCCAGCGTTCCCGTCGCGCCGCAGCCACTCTCGGCGCTGTTTCCGCCGGACTCCTCGTGCTGTCTGCCTGCGACAAGCCGACGCCGATGGCCACCGTGACATTCGGCACCGACTCGGTGAGCACCGAGGCCGAGTGCTACGAGACCCTCAGCGCCGAGCAGGCCACGAAGTGCGCCAAGGAGAAGCCGTCGAAGTCGATCGACGTGCCCCAGGGCGAGACCCTGCGCATCGGTGTCGACCCGGAGATCGCGGAGACCGGCTGGGCCCTGTGGATCAACGGCGAGCCCGCCACCGACACGTTCAAGAAGACGTACTGGGCCTTCCAGAACGCCGATCTCTTCGCCACCCAGCCCGGTCAGACCGCCCAGAAGTCGCTGACGATCAGCGTCGTCGAGCAGAAGAAGGGCTCGACCGAGTACAAGGGCGTCTGGAACTTCAAGTTCGAGAACCCGGACGCCTGATCCGCGTACGCCGCCCATGCGCATCCTCGTAGCCACCGCGGTCCCCGTCGAACGGGACGCGGTGGCGCGCGCGTTCCCGGGGCCGTTCACGGAGGTGCCCCTGCCGGCGGCGGTCCTCCACCGGCACTCCGCCACGGGCCCCGTGTACGACCTCCTCGCCGCCGGTGTGGGGCCCGCGCTCGCCGCCGCCTCCACCGGCGCCGCGCTGACCGCGGGCGTGCTCGGCGGGGCGCCGTACGACCTGGTGGTGTCGGCGGGCATCGCGGGCGGTTTCCAGCCGGGGGCACCGCTCGGGTCCCTGGTGCTGGCCGAGGCGATCACGGCCGCGGACCTGGGCGCCGAGACCCCGGCCGGCTTCGTCCCGGTCACCGATCTCGGGTTCGGCACGGTCACCCACCGCCCGCCGAGGGCGCTGGTGCGCGCGGCCGCCGAGGCGACCGGGGCCCTCACCGGCACCGTGGTCACCGTCTCCACGGTCACCGGCAGCGCCGAGCGCGCCGCGGACCTGCGCACCCGGCACCCGGACGCGCTGGCGGAGGCGATGGAGGGCTTCGGCGTCGCCGAGGCCGCCGCCGCGCACACCACCCCCGTCCTGGAACTGCGCGCCGTCTCCAACCCCGTCGGCCCCCGCGACCGTGCGGCCTGGCGCATCGGGGACGCGCTCACCGCCCTCACCGAGGGCTTCGGGAAGCTGACGCCCGTCCTGGAGAGTTGGAACCCACATGAGCCGGATGAGCCACATGGACAGCACGAGTGACATGAGCGGCCCGAGCGGCACGGGCGAGGTGAGCGGCAGGAGCACTGAGCGGGCCGCCGACACCGTGCGCATCGCCTACTCGCCCTGTCCCAACGACACGTTCGTCTTCGACGCGTGGGCGCACGGCCGCATCCCCGGCGCCCCCGCGCTGGACGTCACGTTCGCGGACATCGACATCACCAACGGCATGGCCGAGCGCGGCGACGACCTGGACGTGCTGAAGGTGTCGTACGCGGTCCTGCCGTACGTCCTCGACACGTACGCCCTGCTGCCGTGCGGCGGCGCGCTGGGCCGGGGCTGCGGGCCGCTGGTGCTGACGCGGGAGCCGGGCACTGGGGGCACCTCCCACGCTTTCGGCAGTGGGGGACTGACCGGCCGTACGGTCGCCGTGCCGAGCGAGCGGTCGACGGCGTACCTGCTGTTCCGCCTCTGGGCGGCGGACACGCTGCCCGGCGGGGTCGGCGAGATCGTCGTCATGCCGTTCCACGAGATCATGCCGGCGGTGCGGGACGGGAAGGTCGACGCCGGACTCGTCATCCACGAGGCCCGCTTCACCTACCGGAACTACGGTCTGCACAAGCTCGCCGACATGGGCGAGCACTGGGAGTCGACGACGGGACTGCCGATCCCGCTCGGCGCGATCATCGCGAAGCGCTCGCTCGGCGAGGAGACGCTGCGCCGCCTCGCGGACACGGTCCGCGCGTCCGTCCACGCCGCCTGGGACGACCCCGACGCGTCCCGCCCGTACGTCCTGGAACACGCGCAGGAGATGGACCCCGCCGTCGCCGACCAGCACATCGGCCTGTACGTCAACGAGTTCACGGCGGACCTGGGCGAGGACGGCTACGCGGCGATCCGCGGCCTGCTCACACGCGCGGCGGCCGAGGGACTGGTACCGCCCCTCGGCCCGCACGCGCTCGACTTCCCGTAACCGCCGTCGGCGGCAGGGGTCAGACGTCCAACTGATCGGCCACCGCCCGCAGCAGGCCGGCGATCTTCTTGCCGGCCGCGCGGTCGGGGTAGCGGCCCCGCTCCAGCATCGGCGTGATGTTCTCCAGCAGGGTCGTCAGGTCCTGCACGATGGAGGCCAGTTCGTCCGGCTTCTTGCGCTGGGCGGCGGCCACCGAGGGGGCCGGCTCCAGGATCGTCACGGAGAGCGCCTGGTCGCCGCGCTGACCGGCGACGACTCCGAACTCGACGCGCTGGCCCGGCTTCAGGCTGTCCACACCGGTCGGCAGTACGGAGGAGTGGACGAAGACGTCACCGCCGTCGTCACGGGAGAGAAAGCCGAAGCCCTTCTCACTGTTGAACCATTTGACCTTGCCGGTAGGCACGTCTGTCCTCGTCCTCGTACTCGTCGGAAACTGCGTCTGAAAAGTGTTCTCGGTGTGCGGAAACTGCTCTGGATAGCACTACAGCGGGCCGCCGGGACCCGCCGGTACCCAGGCTAATGGTCTGGGGGCGGGTGACAAGACGTCGCCCGACGGTTCCCTCGCGCTGGGAACTACCCTGGTCCGGTGCGTGACAAAACCCAACCGAATTCCGCCGAACCCGGTGACCGGCTGATCCGTGCCGGCGTCATCGTGTTCTTCGTCGGCGCCGTGGCCACACTGGTCACCGTCGCCCCGCTGTTCCTCGACACGAAACCATTTCCCACCTACATGTTCGGTTTGAGCATGCTCATGGGGGTCGGTTTTCTCATTGCGGGCGCGGGTGTCCTCCAGTCCGCGGCGGCGGGTCGCAGGAAGGCACGGTCGCACACCGGCTGACGGTCAGCGGCGGGTGCGGGCCGCCAGCCACGCGGGGAAGGCCGTCAGGTCCGCGAGGACGACGTCCGCGCCCGCCTCACGCAGCTCCCGCTCGTCGCACGGGCCGGTGGCCACGGCGACGGAGTACGCCTCGGCGGTGCGCGCGCCGCGGACGTCCCCGACGTGGTCGCCGACGTACACGCTCGCGCCGTGCTCGCGCAGCGCCCCCGCCTTGGCCTCCGCCCACAGGTCACCGATGACGGCGTCCGGTTCCATGCCGAGGTGCTCGATGTGCAGCTTGGCGTTCGGCTCGTACTTCGCGGTGACCACGACGGCCCGCCCGCCGGCCGCGCGGACCGCGGCGATCGCCTCCCGCGCGCCGGGCATCGCGGGCGCCGCGGCTATGGCGATCGCCGGGTACATCTCGCGGTAGAGCGTCGCCATGGCGGGGACGTCCTCCGCGGGGAACCAGTGGGCCAGCTCCTCCACGAGCGGCGGGCCCAGCCGCGTGATCGCCAGATCCGCGTCGATGTACGTCCCGATCCGCGCCGCCAACGCCTCGTAGCAGGCGCGGATTCCGGGGCGGGAGTCGATCAACGTCATGTCCAGGTCGAAGCCGACGGTCAGGGGAGCCATGCGCCCATTGTGGGGGGTGGGGGGTTCGTTGGCGGGGTGCGGGGCGGGTGCGGGTGGGTGGGGGCTTGTCGCGCGGTTCCCCGCGCGGGAACCGCGCGGGGAACCACGAACCACCCGCACCCGCCCAGCAGACAGCGCGCCCCCGAGCTGCTAGGCGCGGGGCCGTTGGGACCGCCAGAGCAGGTACAACGCGGAGCAGATCGCGGCCATGCGCAGGACCCACGGCCACGTCTCCGTGAGCGCGACGTTCATCTCGCCGCGCGCGATGGGGTCGCCCCACCGCCCGTCGCTGCGTCCCCACAGCCAGACGATGCCCCCGGCGGCCACCACGCCCGGCACGCCCAGCACCGCCCACTTGGACTCCGCGGGCGTCAACCTCCGTGACAGGTAGGCGATCAGCCAGCCGAGGCCCAGCGGCACGAGGCTCCCCATGACCGCTCCCGCGACCAACAGCACGGCGGCCAGCAGCAACAGGGGGTTGCTCCACCCGCCGCCGGCCGGCCGCAGCCGGGGCAGTCGGGGCCGCCGCCGGCCCGTGGGGACGTCCCCGGCCGCCGTCTCCACGGCCGCACCGCCGGCGCCCACTGCCGCCTTCTCCACGGCGGGCGGCGCCACGGCTCCCGCCGTCTTCCCGTCGTCCTTCGCGGGCGGCGGTTTCAGCAGTTCGGGGATCTCCACGCCGCCGACGAACCCCGGCACCGCGTCCCCGATCCCGAACCCGATGTCCACGCCGCCGGGGCCACCGCCGCCGCCGACGCGCCACCAGTCGGGCTGCGCGTCGCCGTCGCCCAGTTCGTGCAGCGGGGCGAGGTGCGGCGGGGCGGCGCCCTCCAGGGACGCGCGGGGCGCCGGTTCGGCGGGACGCGGCCGGGGCACGACCTTGCGGAAGCCGCCGGTGAGCCCCTTGGGCCGCTCGTCGCGCTCGTCCGTGTCGTGGTCGCCGGTCACCCGCTGCACGGGCACGGCGACCCGCTCCTCCGGCGTCTCGCCGGGGCCGCCCGCCGCGGTGACGATGTCGTCGGGGGTGCCGAGGCGGGCGATGATGCGGCGGACGGCGGCCGGGCTGTCCACCGGCGCCTTCGCCCGGCGCCGGTCGATCTCGTCCCGCAGCTCCGACACCAGGCGCATACGGGTCGCGGACGGCAACTGTCGCTGCTGGGCCAGGTCACCGACCCGGCTCAGATACTCGTAGACGACCTTGTCGCTCTCAATCCCCACGAAGCCCCTCCGGGGTTGACGCGTGCTCCCCCGACGGTATCGCTTCCCCCCACCCCACAACCGCACCCCACCACTTCGGCCCACAACGAGGCCGCAGGACGGCAAGGAGCACGAGACCGCAGGGCCTACGGCGACCGCACCCACCGGCACCACCCGCGCCACTCGCACCATCGGCACCACGGGCGCCACGGCACCACGGGCACCACCCGCACCCAAAGAAACCACCCCCACCCCCACCCCCACCCCGGACGAACCACCCGCACCCCCGAGCCGTCAGGCCCTCCGGTCCGGCACCCCCCTCCGCTACCGTTGGCCGGATGAGCACCGAGGAGCACAGCCCCACGCAGCCGGCATCCCCCGGCGGAGCTGACACGGCCCCCGGCCCACCCGGATCCCCCGCGCCCGGCGGAGCCCCCCGCTCTCTCGCGGAAGCGCTCCGCGGTCGCGACGACCGTTCGCTCGCCGCGCTGCTCCGGGCCCGCCCGGACCTGATCACCCCCGTGCCGACGGACCTGACACAGCTGGCGACCCGCGCCGGTACGCGTGCCTCGGTGGTCCGTGCCCTGGAACGCCTGGACCGGTTCGCCCTCCAGACCGCCCAGGCCCTGGCCGTCGCCGCGGACCCGGCCCCGTACGACGAACTGCTCGGCCTCATGGCGGGCGACGAGCCCGATCCGGCCGTCGCCGCCGCTCTCCCCCGCGCGGTCCGCACGCTGCGCGAACAGGCTCTCGTCTGGGGCCCCGACACCCGGCTCCGCCTCGTCCGCACGGCCCGTGAGCTGCTCGCGCCGTCGCCGCAGCACCCGTCCCCCACCGGCCTCGGCCCGACCGTCGGCGAGGCGACGGCGGGCATGTCGCCGGGCCGGGTGCAGGAGATCGTCGCGGCGGCGGGCCTGGCCGGCACACACGACTCGGTGTCCGCCGTCGCCTCCCTCACCGGCCTGTTCACCGACCGGCACCGGATGGCCGCGCTCCTCGGCCACGCGCCCGCCGAAGCTCTCGACGTGCTGACCCGTCTGGTGTGGGGGCCGCCCTACGGCCAGGTCACCGCGCACCCCGCGCCGCACCTGCGCTGGCTCCTCGACCGCGGTCTCCTGCTGCCCACCGCTCCCGGCACGGTCGTCATCCCCCGCGAGGTCGCCCTGCATCTGCGGGCGGGGCGGGCGCACCGGCGGGTCGAGCCGGTGCCGCCGGCCGTGGAGGCGGCGGGCACGCACCGTCCGCAGGTGGTGGACGCGACGGCGGCCGGGCAGGCGTACACCGCGCTCGCGACCGTCGAGGAGCTGCTGAAGGACTGGGACGAGGGCGGCCCGGCGGTGCTGCGGGCGGGTGGCCTCAGCGTCCGCGACCTTAAGCGGACCGCCGTCGCCCTCGACGTGCCCGAACCGGTCGCCGCCTTCTGGGTGGAGCTCGCCTACGCCGCGGGCCTGCTGGCCTCGGACGGCGAGGCCGACGAGCGGTACGCCGCCACCCCCGCGTACGACGAGTGGCTGGAGCTGCCCCCGGCGGAGCGCTGGGCGCGTCTCGCGTCGGCCTGGCTGACGGCGACCCGTACGCCGGGTGTGGTCGGTGAGCGGGACGCCAAGGAGCGCACCCTGTCGGCGCTGGGCCCCGGCCTGGACCGTTCGGCCGCGCCGGAGGTCCGGCACCGGGTGCTCACGCTGCTCGCCGGGCTCCCCGAGGGCACCTCGGCCGACCCTGACTCCGTGCTGGCCCGCCTGCGCTGGGAGCGCCCCACCAGAGCCGCGCAGCCCTCGCAGCCCGTCCAGCCGCCGACCCGGGCGGAGCAGGCCCCGCAGGCGTCGAAGCAGGGCCGGACGCCGCAGGCGCAGGGCGGGCAGCCGGACGATCTGCGGGCCCGTTTGGCGCGCTGGACGCTCTCCGAGGCGGAGTCCCTCGGGGTCACCGGACGGGGGGCGCTGTCCTCCCACGGGCGGGCCCTGCTCGGTCTGCCGCCGGGGGCCGCCGCCCCCGCCGATCTGCCGGAGACCCCGGGCGACAAGCTGCCCGCCCATCACGTCACCGCCCCGACGGCCCCCTTCCCGTCGCCCGAACCGTCCCCCGAGCCGGTCCTCGAACGGGCCGCGGCGGCCGCCCGTGCCGCCCGGCTGCTCGCGCCGCTGCTGCCCGAGCCGCTCGACCACGTGCTGCTCCAGGCGGATCTGACCGCCGTCGCGCCGGGCCCGTTGCGGCGTCCGCTCGCCGACATGCTGGGCGTGGTGGCGGACGTGGAGTCGAAGGGTGGCGCGACGGTGTACCGGTTCACGCCGGGGTCGGTGCGCCGGGCGCTGGACGCCGGTCAGACCGCCTCCGACCTGCATGACTTCCTGACGGCCCACTCCCGTACGCCGGTCCCGCAGCCGCTCGCCTATCTGATCGACGACGTGGCCCGGCGCCACGGGCATCTGCGGATCGGCGCGGCCTCGGCGTATGTGCGGTGCGACGACGACGCGATGCTCAGCGAGATCCTCGCCGACAAGCGGTCGCAGGGGCTCGGGCTGCGCCGGCTCGCGCCGACGGTGCTCGCCGCGCAGGCGGATCCGGCGGCGCTGCTGGAGGGGCTGCGCGCGATGGGCTACGCGCCGGCCGCGGAGTCCGCGGAGGGGGATGTCCTGATCACCCGGGCTCTGGCGCACCGCACCCCGCCCCGTACGGCCCCGGAGCCCGTCCCGGACGGTCCGCCGGCCCCCGACGACACCCTGCTGGCCGCCGCGATCCGTGCCATCCGCGCCGGTGACCTTGCCTCGACGGCGCCCCGGAGGGCGAGCGGCGCCCCGCTGCCGTCGGGCGCGCTGCCGCGCACCAGTTCCGCCGAGACCCTCGCCACCATGCAGGCCGCCGTCCTCACCGGCGAGGCCCTGTGGATCGGCTACGTCAACGCCGAGGGCGCGGCCAGTCAGCGCGTGATCGCCCCGGTGCGCGTCGAGGGCGGCTTCGTGACGGCGTACGACCACACGGCGGACGAGGTGCGGACGTTCCCGCTGCACCGCATCACCGGTGTCGCGGAACTGGCGGACGACTCGCTCTGACCGGCGGGCGGCCGCCCCGGCGTCCCCTCATCGAACCGATCAAACCGTCTCTCCGGGATCACCCGTTCGGGCGTACGCGGCCGTTCATGCAGGCCATCCCCGGTTTTCCCTCCGATGAGGGATTGCGCGGGGGCGCGTGCGTCGGGGTTGGGGCCGCCGGGCAGCCACCCTGTGTCCGATCGAGATCGACTCCCATGCTCGAAAGGTGCACAGGTCCGCATGCGCCCCATCGCCGCCCTGCTCTCCGCCCTCGCCGCCGTCGCCCTGGTCGGTGTGCTCGCCTCGCCCGCCGCGGCCAACCCGCCCCTTCCCGAACTCGGCACGCTCGTCGGGGAGGGCCTCACCGTGGAGGGGCCGCTCATCCAGAACGTCAGCCTCCTGAAGTGACCCGGCCCGCCGAGGGGGCCCGGCGCAGCCGGTAGCTGTCCCCTTCGATGCGGACGACGTCGGCGTGGTGGGCGAGCCGGTCCACCAGGGCCGGGGCGGCCCCGCCGAAGATCTCGTCCCAGCGGCCGAGGGGGCGGTCGCTGGTGACGATCAGGGAGGCCCGCTCGTAGCGGTGGGCGACCAGTTGGAAGAGGAGCCGGGCGGTGTCGGGGTCGAAGGGCAGATAGCCGACCTCGTCGACGATCAGCAGGGGGCAGGCGTCGAGCGCGGAGAGTTCCTCGGCGAGGCGGCCCTCGGCCCGTGCCCCGGCCAGCCGCGCGGCCCACTCCACGGCGGTGGCGAACAGCACCTGGTTCCCCGTCTGGCAGGCGCGGACGCCGAGGCCGATCGCGAGGTGCGTCTTGCCGGTGCCGGGGGCGCCGACGAAGACCACGTTGCGCCGGTCGGCCATGAAGTCCAGCGTCCCGAGGCGGGCCAGCAGCTGCCGGTCGAAGCTGCGCGGGTGGTCCGGGTCGAAGTCCTCCAGCAGCTTGCGGGCGGGGAACCCGGCGGCGCGCACCCGGCTCTCGCCCCCGCCGCCCGTCTCGCTCGGCAGGGCGCGGGTCCGGCCCCGTGCGAATCCCGTTCCGTGCCGGCGCGTCTCGCGCTCGTGCGTCCCGTGGTTCTCGTGCGAGGTGGCCTGCGCCGGGATGGGCAGCGGGGCGGGTCGCGGGACCGGGGTGAAGGGGACGAAGGGGCCGGTGACCTGGTGCTCGTCCCACGGCGGGCCGGGTGGTTCGTGGGCGCCCTCGGGGTCGGCGGGTCCCCGGGGCGCGGGCGGGGCCGGGTCGGCCGGGCCGTGCGGGTGGCCGTGGGGGGCGGGGTGCGGGCCGTGGCCCTTCTCCTCGCGGAGCATCGGCCCCGACATGTACGCCAGGAGCACCGCCGAGACGATGAACGCCATGTGGATCACCGTGCCCCACAGCAGTGCGTGGTGGGAGGTGTGGTGGACGTCCACGAACATCTGGAGCAGATGGACGGAGGAGATGCCCACGATGGCGGTGGCGAGCTTGACCTTCAGGACGTTGGAGTTGACGTGGGAGAGCCATTCCGGCTGGTCGCGGTGGCCCTGGAGGCCGATGCGCGAGACGAAGGTCTCGTAGCCGCCCACGATGGTCATGATCAGCAGGTTGGCGATCATGACGACGTCGACCAGCTTGAGCACCGCGAGCATGACGTAGGTCTCGGTGGCGCTGCCACCGACACACTTGATGATTAACGTCCACAGCTCGTTGAAGAACTTGTAGACGTACACCCCCTGGGCAGCGACCAGGCCGAAGTACAGCGGTGCCTGGAGCCAGCGGGTGGCGAACAGGGCATAGCCGAGGGTGGTGCCCTGCGGGGAGACGGACGGGGTGACCGGACCGGCTGGGGAGGATGGCTGCACGGTTCAACATTCTTGGGGAGCCATTGCCTCATATCTGAATTCCCTCCACTCATCGGAATGAATAGACATCCAATAAGACTGTTAGGGGGAGGGGTCGGGACGAACGGGCCCGGCGAAAAGGCGGAACGATCAGGCACACTGGACGTTTGGCCGAAACGAAAGGGTGTCGCGCGTGAATGGTCCACTCATCGTCCAGTCCGACAAGACCCTGCTCCTGGAGGTCGACCACGAGCGGGCGGACGACTGTCGTCGGGCCATCGCGCCGTTCGCCGAGCTGGAGCGGGCGCCGGAGCACATCCACACCTACCGGGTGACGCCGCTGGGGCTGTGGAACGCGCGGGCCGCCGGCCATGACGCTGAGCAGGTCGTGGACGCGCTGGTCGAGTTCAGCAGATACCCGGTGCCGCACGCGCTGCTCGTCGACATCGCCGACACGATGGACCGCTACGGCCGTCTCACCCTGAGCAAGCACCCCGCCCACGGTCTCGTCCTCACCACCACCGACCGCCCGGTCCTGGAGGAGATCCTGCGGTCGAAGCGGATCACCCCTCTCGTCGGCGCCCGGATCGACCCGGACACCGTGGTCGTGCACCCCTCGGAGCGGGGGCAGATCAAGCAGACGCTGCTGAAGCTGGGCTGGCCGGCCGAGGATCTCGCCGGGTACGTCGACGGCGAGGCGCACCCGATCGAGCTGCACGAGGACGGCTGGGCGCTGCGGCCCTACCAGAAGCAGGCCGTGGAGAACTTCTGGCACGGCGGCAGCGGTGTCGTCGTCCTGCCCTGCGGCGCCGGGAAGACGCTGGTGGGGGCCGGTTCCATGGCGCAGGCGAAGTCGACCACCCTGATCCTCGTCACCAACACCGTCTCCGCCCGGCAGTGGAAGCACGAGCTGGTGAAGCGGACCTCCCTGACAGAGGACGAGATCGGCGAGTACAGCGGTACCCGCAAGGAGATCCGCCCGGTGACCATCGCGACGTACCAGGTGCTGACGACGAAGCGGAAGGGTGTCTACCCGCACCTGGAGCTGTTCGACTCCCGCGACTGGGGCCTCATCCTCTACGACGAGGTGCACCTGCTGCCCGCGCCGGTCTTCAAGTTCACCGCCGACCTCCAGGCGCGGCGGCGGCTCGGGCTGACGGCGACGCTCGTCCGCGAGGACGGCCGGGAGTCGGACGTCTTCTCCCTGATCGGGCCCAAGCGGTTCGACGCGCCCTGGAAGGAGATCGAGGCGCAGGGCTATATCGCGCCCGCCGACTGCGTCGAGGTCCGGGTGAACCTCACCGATTCCGAGCGGCTCGCCTACGCCACCGCCGAGCAGGAGGAGAAGTACCGCTTCTGCTCGACGACCGCGACCAAGCGCAGGGTGACCGAGGCGATCGTCCGCCGCTTCGCGGGGCAGCAGATCCTCGTCATCGGCCAGTACATCGACCAGCTCGACGAACTGGGCGCCCATCTGGACGCGCCGGTGATCAAGGGCGAGACGTCGAACGCGCAGCGCGAGAAGCTCTTCGACGCCTTCCGCGAGGGCGAGATCAACGTCCTTGTCGTCTCCAAGGTCGCCAACTTCTCCATCGACCTGCCGGAGGCGACCGTCGCCATCCAGGTCTCCGGGACGTTCGGCTCCCGCCAGGAGGAGGCCCAGCGGCTGGGCCGGGTCCTGCGCCCCAAGGCGGACGGCCACCAGGCGCACTTCTACTCCGTCGTCGCCCGCGACACCATCGACCAGGACTTCGCCGCCCACCGGCAGCGCTTCCTCGCCGAACAGGGCTACGCCTACCGGATCATGGACGCCGACGAACTCCTCGCGGACGGCGCCTGAGCGGATCGCCGCGCCATGCCCGGGCCGGGCGCCGCGCGACGCCTGGCGGCGCCCGTCGCCCGGCAGTGACGGCGCCCCGGCGGCGACGGCGTCCCTGCGCAGGCCGCCACCCGCGCCCGTGGTCGAGGTGGTGCATGGCCGGAGCCAGGGGGGAACCGGCTCCGGCCATGCGGGGGGTGGGAGGGATGGTCTCGGGATGCGCTGAGCGTCGTGCGACCGACGGTGGCGGTGGCCGCAGCCCTGAGTGCGGAGGCGGGCGGCGGATACCGGCGCCGGGCCGGTGGCTGGTGCGGGACGGACACGGAGCGGGTGCGGGCCGCGCGGCGTCGGTGCGGGGCCCCGAAAGGGGCAGGTGAGCCCTCGCTCCGACGTGATGTCGTCGGGGCCTGTAAAGGGCCGATGCGTCTTGTGGGCCGGGATCAGGTCAGGCGGAGTCGCGGCCCCGTCGCGCTGGGCCGGGGTCCCGTCGCGCTGGGCCGGGGTGCGTCAGGTGGGGCGGCGTATGCCCGCTTCCTCCGCGTACTCCCCGAGCACGATCACGCCGAAGGCGGCGCCCGCGAAGACCTTGACGGCCCGGAGGGCGTCCGCGAGACGGTGGCGGTTGTGGCGGTCGTCGAGACCGGTCGCACCGGACGGCGGACCGGGTCGGCCGGCGGCCGAGGCTGGGATGAAGGTCGCTGCACTCATGTATCCATGGTGGAACGCCGGCCTGTGGATGGCGTCGGTCTTTGGATTGAACTGGCTGAGCCCTCCCCTCACCCTCAGGTCCTGCCGTCCCCTAGTACCGCCGAGGTATCCACCCCCTAGGGGATGCGGACTCCGTGCGGGACTCCGTCGGGAAATCCATTGGCCCCGATCCCCTCGTCTCGCCTAAACTCTCCGCCCTTGCCCGCCTCCCGCTCGTGGAGCGCCGCCGTCCGGACGGAAACCGGCCGGCTCACCCCACCCCCACCACCGGATCCCGTGGAACCCGTGGATCCCGTAGGCCCCCGGAGGCACTCCCTTGTCCGCGCCCGCCGACGAAGAGATCAACCCCCTCACCCGCGAACGCGACCACCTCGCCGCCTCCCGTTCCGCGCTGCGCGCCATGCGGGAGGACGTGGAGGCGCTGGACATCCGGGACGTGACCGCGAACTGGGTGAACGCGGAGGTGCTCGCCCGCCAGATCGACGAGCGGATCAAGGCGCTCGCCGACCTGAGCGACACCCCGCTCTTCTTCGGCCGCCTCGACTATCTGCACGCCCCCGGCGCCGACGTGGCCGAGGGCGCGGAGGGCGAGAGGTTCTACATCGGGCGCCGGCATGTGCACGATGCGGACGGCGACCCGATGGTGATCGACTGGCGCGCCCCCGTCTCGCAGCCCTTCTACCGGGCGTCCAAGAAGGACCCGATGGACGTCGGGCTGCGCCGCCGCTTCGGCTACACCGGCGGCGACCTCACCGCGTACGAGGACGAGCACCTCTCCGACCCCGCCGAGGCGGCGGCCACCAGCAGGCTGCTCCAGCAGGAGATCGAGCGCCCCCGCGTCGGCCCGATGCGGGACATCGTCGCCACGATCCAGCCCGAGCAGGACGAGATCGTCCGCTCGGACCTGTCCGGCAGCCTCTGCGTCCAGGGCGGCCCCGGCACCGGCAAGACCGCCGTCGGCCTGCACCGGGTCGCCTACCTCCTGTACGCCCACCGCGAGCGCCTCTCCCGTACCGGCACCCTCGTCATCGGCCCGAACCGCTCCTTCCTGCACTACATCGAGCAGGTGCTTCCGGCGCTGGGCGAGCTGGAGGTCAAGCAGGCCACCGTCGACGACCTGGTGGCCCACGTGGAGGTGCGGGGGACCGACGAGGCGGCCGCCGCCGTCGTCAAGGGCGACGCCCGGATGGCCGAGGTGCTCCGCCGCGCCGTCCGCTCGCACGTCACCCTGCCCACCGAGCCCGTCGTGGTGGTGCGGGGGTCGCGTCGCTGGCGCGTCCCGGCGTACGAACTGGAGGACATCGTCAAGGAGTTGCTCGACCGGGACATCCGCTACGGCGCCGCCCGCGACGCCCTGCCGCAGCGGATCGCGCACGCCGTGCTGGTGCAGATGGAACGGTCCGGTGAGGCGCCCGACGACCGGGTGCAGGACGCGGTGGCCCGCAACACCGCCGTGAAGGCGGCCGTCAAGGCGCTCTGGCCGCCCGTCGACCCCGCCAAGCTGGTCCTGCGGCTGCTCGCCGACGCCGACTTCCTCGCCGAGCACGCGCGCGGGGTGCTCACCGACGACGAGCAGAAGACGATCCTCTGGGCGAAGCCCGCGCGGAGCGTGAAGAGCGCCAAGTGGTCCGCCGCCGACGCCGTGCTGATCGACGAGGCCACCGACCTGGTCCAGCGCACGCACTCCCTCGGCCATGTCGTCCTCGACGAGGCGCAGGACCTGTCCCCCATGCAGTACCGGGCGGTGGGCCGCCGCTGCACCACCGGTTCGGCGACCGTCCTCGGCGACCTCGCGCAGGGCACCACCCCCTGGGCGACGCGGAGCTGGCAGGAAGCCCTGGCCCACCTGGGCAAGGCCGAGGCGCACATCGAGGAGCTGACCGCCGGTTTCCGTGTGCCGACCGACGTCATCACCTACGCCTCCCGCCTCCTCCCCCACATCGCGCCCGGTCTGACCCCGGTGGCCTCGGTCCGGGAGAACCCGGGGTTCTTCGACGTACGGACCATCGAGGACGACTCCCGGGTGATCGCGGCCTGCGAGGAGCTGCTGCGCAACGAGGGCTCGGTCGGTCTGATCGCCGCCGACGCGCGCGTACCGGCGCTGGCCGAGGCCCTCACGGCGGCCGGGATCGGCTGTCTCGCGCCGGGTGAGGAGACGACGTACGAGACGCGCCTCACCCTCGTACCGGCGTCCCTCGCGAAGGGTCTGGAGTACGACTACGTGGTGCTGGACGAGCCGCGGGCCGTGGTCGACGGGGAGCCGGACGAGCGGACGGGCCTGCGCCGCCTGTACGTGGCGCTGACCCGTGCGGTGTCGGGCCTGATCGTGACGCACGCGGCCCCGCTGCCCCCGCAGCTGGCCTGAGCGCGCCCCCTGGGCCCCCGAGCCCTTCAGCTCGCGCGACACGGAGCGGCCCCCGGCGACCGAGGTCACCGGGGGCCGTTGCACGCGCGCGAGGCGGCTTACTTGAACTTGTTGCTGGTCGCCAGGTAGACCTCCTTGGCGTTCTTCCCCAGCCGCGGGCCGGTGATGAACGAGGAGCGGTCGCTCAGCGAGTTGTTGGAGACCAGGTAGGTGCGGCCCTTGTGGCTCATGAACCAGGGGCCGCCGGAGGCGCCGCCGTTCATGGTGCAGCCGACCATGTACTGGGCCGGGTAGTCGCTCGGGTAGCTGTAGCCGAGGACGAAGCGCTTGGTGGCGCCCTGGCAGTGGTACATCTTCGAGCCGTCGTACGGGGCCTCCGCCGGGTAGCCGCGCACCTTCATGTTCTTGACCTTGTTGGCGGCCGGGGCGTTGAACCACACCGGGAGCGCCGAACCGACGCGCTCCTCAAGGGACTTGCCGCCCTTCTCCGGCTTCACGTGGAGGACGGCGTAGTCGTACGCGGCGGCCACGGTGCCCTGGCTGGCGTTGCCGCCCTTGATCCAGGTGCCGGAGGTGGTGGCCCAGTCGGCCCAGAACAGGCCGTACGGGGAGACGTTGCTCGCGCGGTAGTTGGCGGACGCCTGGCTGATGTTCAGCCGGGCGGTGTTGTTGAACGACGGGACGAAGGCGATGTTGCGGTACCAGCCGCCGCCCTTGCCCGCGTGGACGCAGTGGCCGGCGGTCCACACGAGGTTGGACTTGCCGGGGTGGGCCGGGTCCTTCACCACGGCGGCCGAGCAGACGCTGGAGCCCTGGGGGGTGGTGAAGAAGAGCTTGCCGACCGGGGCGGCGTTCTTGTGGTAGGTCGCCTTGACCTTGGAGGCGTTCTGCCGCTTCACCGAGCCGTCGGGCAGCCAGACCCTGGTGGTCTTGCCCGACCCCTTCGACACGTTGCCCGCGTCGGCGATCTCGGGCAGCTGCGTGGGCATCTGCGCCTTGGCCTCGGCGATGCGCTCGGGGGTCCAGAAGTCCTGGATGTAGGGGTTGGCGAAGTCCTCCGCCTTGGAGGCCCAGTCGTCGAAGTCCTGCCAGCCGCCGTTCTTCCACTTCTGCAGCGCGTCACCGGAGAGCTCGGTGGGCACGCCCTCGGGCAGCTTGTAGCCGCCGATGGTGGTGTCGCCCCCGCCCTCGTTCTCGCCGGTGTCGACGTCCGAGCCGGCGTCCGCCTGGGCGGTCGTCTCGCCCGCGGCCTTGGCGCCGCCCTCGTCGGTCTTGCCGCATGCGGTGGTGGTGACCATGACCGCGGCGATCACGGCGGCGGCGGCCGCGAGACCGCGGCGACGTATGAATGGCATGGAGCCGTTCCCCCTGTGACTGAAACTTGTCATGCCCCGGCTTGGCTGGGGCGGAGACAACTATGCACGCGGGACAGGGCCCGAATGATCGTCGGGACGGCTCTCGCGGCGACTTCGCACACAACAACTACGTGGCGGATATCGATCCGTGATGTGACATCACGTCACCCCGCGCCACCCGCCGCCGCCGCGTCGGCCCGGCAAGTCACGGGCCGTTCACAACGTTTGATTCTTCATCACTCCGACACCTCCCGACTCTTGTGCGCTACCCGCCGGTAGGGCGAATCTGACCTGCGCATGCCATCCCCCCCGTTCGGTGTGCCCCACCCCGGCCCCCGGGCGTCCCCCGCGCCGCGGTCATCAGGAGGTCGCAGTGAAGACAAGTCCGCGCTCTGGCAGGTCCCGTCGTCTGAAGAGATCCGTGTTCACCGTGGGCGGCGCCCTCGCCCTGGTCGTCGGCGTGGCCGGCAGCGCGTACGCCGCCCCGCCCGGGGCCCTGCCCGCCAACGCGGAGGCGCTGGAGAGGACATGGCAGCCGGCGTACGACTACGACACCGACGGCTGCTACTCGACCCCGGCGATCGGCCCCGACGGCACGGTCAACGGCGGCCTCAAGCCCACCGGCGCGCTCAACGGCGGCTGCCGGGACGCGTCCGACCTGGACAACACCAACGGCTACGCGCGCTCCAAGTGCAACAACGGCTGGTGCGCGATCCTGTACGACCTCTACTTCGAGAAGGACCAGGCGGTCGCCGGCAGCAGCATCGGCGGCCACCGCCACGACTGGGAGCACGTGGCCGTGTGGGTGCAGAACGGCACCGCGCAGTACGTGTCGACGTCCGCGCACGGCGGCTTCAGCGTCCACCCGGCGTCGTCGGTCCGCTGGGACGGCACCCACGCCAAGATCGTCTACCACAAGGACGGCATCCGCACGCACTGCTTCCGCCTCGCGGGCTCGGGCGACGAGCCCCCGGAGAACCACAAGGGCACCTGGCAGTACCCGCCGCTCGTCGGCTGGAACGGCTACCCGTCCGGCATCCGCGAGAAGCTGGTCTCCTACGACTTCGGCAGCGCCAACTTCGGCCTGAAGGACGGCAGTTTCGAGTCCAACCTGGCGAAGGCGAAGCCGGCGGGGATCACCTTCGACCCGTACGCGTGACAGGACCGCCGCCAGGGATCACCTTCGACCCGTACGCCTGACGGGACCGCCGCCAGGGCCGTGCCCGGCTCCGTTGTCCGGAGCGCGGCCCTCGGCCTCCCGGCTCGCGCCAGCCGGCCAGACGACGTCCACGGGGAGGCCCGCGCGGTGGGCGTCGGCCACGGCCGTGGCGGTGCCTCCCCGGGCGGTGGACGTCTCGCCGTCCCAGACGGCGACCAACCGGTGAGCCCGCCGCACCAGTTCGCGGTTGGCGTCCTCGTACGCGCGCCCGCCCGCGCTGTCGTGGTCGAGGACGAACACCTCGTCCGCGGCCCCGACCAGCCGGTCGAACGTTTCGGCATGCGCGGCGTCCGCCAGGCGGTCCCGGTAGTCCCGCGCCGGGATCACCGCGACGAGCCGGCCGCCGAGCGCGAGGACCACCTCCGCGAAGAGCGAGTCGGCGCCTTCGGCGAGACACGACAGCCCGGTGATCCCCTCCTCCGCGTACGGCCCGAGGAACTCCCGTAGGGCCCGCCGGACGAGGGGAACGCTCGCCCCGGTCAGATCCATGTGCCCGGTCACGGCGATGGCGATCAACAGGCCCCCACC
Source organism: Streptomyces sp. NPDC030183 (assembly GCF_055573455.1). Taxonomy (NCBI): domain Bacteria; kingdom Bacillati; phylum Actinomycetota; class Actinomycetes; order Kitasatosporales; family Streptomycetaceae; genus Streptomyces; species Streptomyces sp. NPDC030183. The sequence continues at coordinate 147,041 of NZ_JBVIBK010000019.1, read as the reverse complement.
CACTCGGCTGGCTCGGCTGGAACGAATCCGCGGATCGTATGCCGCGCCCCCTCCGACGGGAAGTACCCGGGGGCGCGCCCGGTGGCCCACGCGTCCGGGGCTCTAGAGCGCCAGGGCCAGGAACCCCACCACGTACGCGGCGACGAAGAGCGGCGGAACCCACTGTTCCAGGCGGGTCAGAGGCACATACCGGCGCCAGTCCTCGCCCTCCCCCAGCTCGGTCCACTCCGCGCGGGAGTACGCGTACGCGGGGAGCCGGTTCTCGAACGCGCCGATCACCGCCCACTTCGCCGTGTTCAGCTGGCGGTAGGAGCGGACCATCAGGTACCACGCCGCGCACTGCCCGACGAGGATCACGAGGCCGGCGAGCAGCAGCCAGACCGACACCCGCCCCGGACGCGGCCCCAGCCCCGCGACCATGGCCGTGGCGATCGCGCTGTTGAGCGACAGGAAGAAGGTGTTGGCAGCGCCCCGCCGCGCGCTGACGCGGTCGGCGGTCTCGACGCAGAGCTTGTACTGCTCGAAGAGCATGCCCAGGTACGGGGCATTGGCGGGGGTGTAGCTGTCGGGGGCGACGTCGGAGTTCCACAGGGAGTGGTGGAGGTCTGCCATGGGCTCAGCATGGCCGCGGCGTCGGCACGGCGGACGGGCACGTACGCGCGCGTGCCACGAAAGAGGGAATCCGGTGCCGTTCCGCTCGTCAACGGGCCGTGTTCGATTGCCGGTTGCGCGGCACGTCCGCTCGGCTGTTCTCATGACCGAACACCCCCCGCCCACCTCCCAGCTCCCTCCCCCGCCTTCGCCGGGACAGCCGGCCGTCCTCCCTCCCTTCGGCACGCCCCGGAGACGGCAGCGGCCCGTGCTGGGCTGCCTGTCGCGGCTCGTGGGCCTCGTCCTCACGTTCTTCGGCGGACTGGTGTTCATCATGGCTGCCGTGCGGAAGAACACCGTCTGGATCCAGGTGTCACCGGACGCCCAACCCCTGTGGCTGAACCTGCTGATCCTCGTGGGGTGCGGCCTGTGGGGCGCGGGCCTGCTGGTCGCGGGCAGGTCGCTGCGGCGGCACGGACGCCGCCATCACGTCCGGGTGGTCCGCACGCTGGAGGAGGCCCGGCGCGAACCGTACGTCCTGTATCTGCGCCCCTTCACCGAGGACGTCACCGGCAGGGCGATGCCGCACGCGTTCAGCCGCTGGCAGGGGCTGGGCGGCGCACTCGTGAACGGCAGTTCCCTCACCTTGGAGGAGGGCGTGTGCCGGATCTTCAACGGGTTCGGGCGCCCGCTCGCCGTGGGCGAACCCGACGAGGCGCTCCCCCTCGCCGGCTGCCGCCGCCTCTACCTCCCCCTGCACGACTGGCAGCCCACCGTCACCTCCCTCATCACGGACGCCCGCCTGGTGCTCCTCGTGGCGGGCACCAGCGAGGGCACGCTGTGGGAGCTGACGGAGGTGATGCGGCTGCGCCGACCCGAGTCCGTGCTGGTCATGCTGTACGCCGAGCGGGGCTCGGACCTGTACGACGTGCGGGAGGCGTACGAGGACTTCCGGGCCGCCGCCGAGCGGGTACTGACCGAGCGGGCGGAGGAGCTGCGCCGGGTCCACGGCCCCGACTGGCAGCCGCCGCGCTTCCCGCCCCTGCCCGGCTTCGAGTCCCCGAACCGCCTGCGGTGGACGCTGCTCCTGCGGGCCGTCATCCGCTTCCGCTCCGACTGGACACCGGAGATCGTGCACCTCGACCCCACGGCCGTCACGGCGTGGACGTACGAGGGCCGCGTCCGCAAGCTGACCCGCACGCAACTGGCGCCGCTGTTGGCCCGGTTGCACGAGGACCTGCACGGGACACCGGGCGGCCGGACCCGGTCGGCGGTGCTGCCGGCGGACCCCCGCTGACGGACGGGCCCCGCCGACCCACCTGCACCTCGGCATTCGGGCGCCCCGGCATTCGGGCGCCCCGGCCTTCGGGCGCCCCGACGTTCGGGCACCCCGGCATTCGGGCGGTGCCCTCAGTGGGCCACCGCGCTGCCGACGCCCGCGTCCAGCGCGGTCCGCCACTCCCTTACGGCGTCGGCGTCGACCGGCGCGTCCCAGCCGCCGGGCCGTGCGGCGCCGCCGATGTGGAAGGCGTCGAGGCCGGCGGCGCGCAGGCGGGGCAGATGGTCGAGGCGGAGACCGCCGCCGACCATGAGCCGCGCGCCGAAGCCGGGCTCGCCGCGCCGCGCGGCCTCCGCGAGCAGGGTCGGCAGTCCGGCGTCGACGCCGTCCCCCGAGCCCGCCGTGAGATACGTGTCCAGCCCCGGCAGGTCGGCGAGCCGCTTGCGCAGGCCCTCGCGGTCGGCGGCGCGGTCGATGGCGCGGTGGAACGTCCAGCGGCAGCCGTCGAGTTCGGCGACCAGCCGTCCGATGACGGACAGGTCGGGCTCACCGAGCGGGTCGAGGAACCCCAGCACGAACTCCTCCGCCCCGGCCGCCCGCATGTCGCACGCGACCCGCACGAGCGCGTCCGCGTCCCCCGCCGCGAACCCGTCGGCGAGCCGCAGCATCACCCGCGCCGGGATGTCCACGGCCGCCCGCACCTCGGCGAACGTCCGCACGGACGGGGACAGCCCGTCGGCGCGCATGTCGGCGACCAGCTCCAGCCGGTCGGCTCCGCCGGTCTGCGCGGCGACGGCGTCCCTGGCGTCCAGGGCGATGACCTCAAGGAGGACGGGCGTGGCCATGGGGCCCCTTCCGGTTCGGGCACGTCGTACGACGACAGCGGGCGGCAACAGGTCTAGTCCAATTTACCAACAACCCCGCCCGTTGGGTCCGCCCCTCACGATTCGCTCACATCCGGCCACGCTCCGCATCTACGCTCGGGCGGCGCAGGCCCGACAAGACCGGCTGTCAGAGAGGACGTCGTCCGATGAGCAACACGAAGACCCTCGACCCGTCGCAGTCCACCCGCGCCCTGTACGGCGCGGAACTCCGCCACCGCCGCGAGCGGGCCGGGATGACCCAGGAGGAGCTGGGGGCGGCGATGTTCATCAGCGGTGCGTACGTGGGGATGCTGGAGGCGGGGGTACGGCGGATGCAGCCGGAGTTCGCGAGGATGGCGGACCAAGTGCTGGACGCGGACGGGTTCTTCACACGGAACCTGGAGGCCGCGCGGAAGTCCCCGTACGAGCATCACTTCGCGGACGTGGTGGAGTTCGAGGGCCTGGCCCAGACGATCAGGGACTGGGCGCCGATCCTGGTACCGGGGCTGCTCCAGACGGCGGGGTACACGCGGGCGGTGGTGCGAGCGTACGACCCGGTCCTGACGGAGGACGTGGTGGAGGAACGGGTCGCCGCCCGCAAGGCCCGCGCGCACATCTTCGGCGACCCGAGGAGGCCGCGGTACTGGGCGGTCCTGGACGAGATGGTGCTACGGCGCCCGGTGGGCGGCCCGGCGGTGATGGCGGAGCAGCTCCGGCACATCGCGGCGATGGTCCGACGGAACCGGATCATCGTGCAGGTACTGCCGCTGGCGGAGAGGGCGAACGCTGGCATGGAAGGCATCTTCAAGTTGATGACCTTCGAGGACGCCCCTCCCATCGTCTACAACCAAGCGTCCGAAACGGGCCGCCTGTTCGACGATCCGGCTGTGGTGACCCGTTCCACGCTGACCTACGATCTGCTTGGGGGTTCGGCGCTGTCGCCTGGCTCGTCCCTCCATCTGATCGAGCAGGCGGCCAAGGAGTACGAGGATGCGCATTGCTCCCGATCTGAGGACCGTGACTTGGCGTAGGAGCAGCTACAGCGGCGGAACCAGCGCGGAGTGCGTCGAAGTCTCCGACGACCTCCCCGGCCTCCTCCCCGTCCGCGACAGCAAGAACCCCACCGGCGGTGTGCTGCTCATCGGCGCCGCCGCCTGGTCGGCGTTCGTCGCGGCGGCGGGCCGGGAGCTCATCTGAGTGATCCGGTGAGGCGACCGGGGCTCACAGGCCAGAAAACGCCTTGGCCGAAAGCATTGACTGGCGCAGGAACAGAACCTAGCTTTTGGCCGAACTTGCGAACGGTGTTCGAAATACCGACGAGGGGAGAAGGTGGTATTTCCGCATCGCCGCCAGCACCAAGGGAGTAATCAGTGGGACCTGAATTCACCCGTCGGACCATCCTCGGCCTGATGGCCGGCTCCGCAGCAGCCGCATTCACCGGCATCTCGGCCGGTACCGCCCGCGCCGCCGTGCCCGCCTCACCCGGCGTGACGTACACGAACACCATCGCCGAGCAGCGGGCCGACCCGCACATCTTCAAGCACACCGACGGGTTCTACTACTTCACCGCGACCGTGCCGGCGTACGACCGCATCGTGCTGCGCCGGGCCACCACGATCCAGGGGCTCACCTCGGCCACCGAGACGACCATCTGGACCAGGCCCGCCACCGGCACGATGGGCGGCTACATCTGGGCCCCGGAGATCCATTTCATCGGTGGCAAGTGGTACATCTACTTCGCCGCCGGTGACGCCAACAACGTCTGGCACATCCGGCCCTACGTCCTGGAGTGCGCGGACGCGAACCCGATCACGGGCACCTGGACGGTGAAGGGCCGTATCGCGCTGCCGCTGGACACCTTCTCGCTGGACGCGACGACCTTCGACGTGAACGGCACCCGCTATCTCGCCTGGGCGCAGAACGACCCGGCCGTCGGTCGCGGCACCAACATCTACCTCGCGCAGATGTCCAACCCGTGGACCATCACCGGCGCCCCGGTCATGCTCAGCCGGCCGACCGCCGCATGGGAGACCGCCGGAGGGGAGACGGTCAACGAGGGCCCGGCCGTGATCCAGAAGAACGGCAAGGTCTTCATGACCTTCTCGGCCAGCGCCACCGACTCCAACTACTGCATGGGCATGCTGACCGCGTCCGCCACGGCCAACCTGCTCAGCGCCTCGTCGTGGGCCAAGAGCACCGGCCCGGTGTTCGCGAGCTTCGCCGCCACCAGCCAGTACGGCCCCGGGCACAACCAGTTCACGGTCTCCGAGGACGGCAAGTCGGACATCCTCGTCTACCACGACCGCAGCTACAAGGACATCAGCGGCTCCCCGCTCAACGACCCCAACCGCCGCACCCGCGTCCAGAAGATCTACTGGAAGGCCGACGGCACCCCCGACTTCGGCATCCCGGTCGCGGACGGCCTCACCCCGATCCGGCTCTCCTCCTACAACTTCCCCGACCGGTTCATCCGGCACTGGGAGTACCGCGCCAGGATCGAGGCGAACGTCGCCCCGCTCGCCGACTCCCAGTTCCGCGTCGTCACCGGACTCACCGGCAGCGGCACCGTCTCCCTGGAGTCGGCGAACTTCCCCGGCTACTACCTGCGGCAGAAGAACGGGGAGGTGTGGGTGGAGAAGAACGACGGAACGGCACAGTTCGCCGGTGACGCCTCCTACATGGAGCGGGCCGGTCTCGCGGACTCCGCCGGCGTCTCGTACGAGTCGTTCACCTTCCCGGGCCGCTACATACGCCACTACAACTACCTGCTGTACGTCCAGGCCCCCACCACCACGACGGCGCGGGCCGACGCCACCTTCTACAAGCAGTAGGCCCCTGCTGCACCCGGCACGCCGCACCTCGGGCAGCTCCGACGCCCCCCCCTGGGCCGAGGGGCTGCCCCGGGTGAAGCCTGCCAAAGGTCGGGGGATCCGGCGGACGCCCGCCACGGCAGAATGCCCCCATGCCCCTCGACCCGCTGGAAGACCGCTGGCTCCAGGCCCTGCTCCCCGCCCGTGACGGCGCGTCCCGCCCGGACCCGCTCCCCTACGCGGCGAACCTGATCAAGCGGTGGTCCGAGCCCCAGCGGAAGTACCACACGCTCGATCACCTCAGGGCGGTGCTGGACCGCGTCGACATGCTGGAGCAGTACGCGGCGGACCCGGCTCTCGTACGGCTGGCCGCCTGGTTCCACGACGCGGTGTACCTGCCGGAGCGGTCGACGAACGAGGAGCGCTCCGCGCGGCTCGCCGAGCGGGCGCTGCCGGAGGCCGGGGTACCGGCGGAGAAGGTCGCGGAGGTGGCCCGGCTGGTGCGGCTCACCGTCACCCACGACCCGGCGGACGACGACCCCAACGGCCAGGTCCTCTGCGACGCCGACCTGGCGATCCTCGCCTCGCCCCCGGACGCGTACGCGGCGTACGCCGCCGCCGTCCGCGAGGAGTACGGCTTCGTCCCCGACGACGCCTTCCGCGAGGGCCGGGCAGCCGTACTCCGCCACCTCCTCACCCTGCCCCACCTCTTCAGAACCCCCTACGGGCGGCAGGAGTGGGAGGCCCGGTCCCGCGCGAACCTGCGGGCGGAACTGAGCGAGCTGACGGGCTGACGGGCTGACGGGCTGAGCCCCCGGGGAATGCCACCGCCACGCCCTCGGTTGGCGTTGTATATGTCCTCCGACGCCGCCGCAGACCGTGACCGTTCCCGCCACCGTCCCGCTCCCCAGCCGGGTAACCGTGTCCCGCTCTCCGTCTACGTCCTCGGGCTCGCCGTCTTCGCGCTCGGTACGAGTGAGTTCATGCTGTCGGGGCTGCTGCCGCCGATCGCCGAGGACATGGACGTGTCCATCCCTCGCGCGGGGCTCCTCATCTCGGCGTTCGCGATCGGCATGGTCGTCGGCGCGCCGCTGCTGGCCGTGGCGACGCTGCGGCTGCCGCGCCGGACGACCCTCATCACACTGATCACCGTCTTCGGTGTGGGACAGGTCGCGGGCGCCCTCGCCCCCAACTACGCCGTGCTGTTCGCCTCGCGCGTCGTGAGCGCGCTCGCGTGCGCCGGGTTCTGGGCGGTGGGGGCCGCCGTCGCCGTCGCGATGGTGCCCGTCACCGCGCGGGCCCGCGCCCTCGCGATCATGATCGGCGGACTGTCGATCGCCAACGTGCTGGGCGTTCCGGCGGGCGCCTTCCTCGGGGAGCACTTCGGGTGGCGGTCGGCGTTCTGGGCGGTCGCCGTGGCGTCGGCGATAGCCCTGGTAGGGGTCGCCGCGCTCGTCCCGGCCATCCCGCTGCCCGCCGAGCGCCCCCGGCTCGGCGCCGAGGCCCGCATCTACCGCGAGCCGCAGGTCTGGCTCTCCATCGCCGTCGTGGCGCTCGCCGCCGGCGGCGTGTTCTGCGCGTTCAGCTATCTCGCGCCGCTGCTCACCGACGTCGCCGGACTCGACGACGGATGGGTGCCGACGGTCCTCGCGCTGTTCGGGGTGGGCGCGCTGATCGGCACGGCGGTCGGCGGGCGGATCGCCGACGCGCACCTCTTCGGGGTGCTGCTCACCGGCATAGCGGCCTCCACCGTCCTCCTCGTCGCACTCGCGCTCCTCGCCTCGTACGCCGTCGCCGCCGTCCTGCTCTCCTTCCTCCTCGGCGTCTCCTGCTTCTACACGGCACCCGCGCTCAACGCCCGGATGTTCAACGTCGCCGGGGCGGCCCCCACCCTCGCCGGTGCCACCACGACCGCCGCGTTCAACCTCGGCAACACCGGCGGGCCCTGGCTGGGCGGCGCGGTCATCGACGCGGGGTTCGGATTCACGTCGACGGCCTGGGCGGGCGGGGCGCTCACGGCGACCGCCATCGGCATCACGGCGGTGTCGCTGCGGATGCACCGGCGCAGGGGGCCGTCACGGATCGTGGAAACGGGCACTAACTCGGCGAAAGTGCCAGCCTCGAAGTAGGGTACGGACATGGCAGTGAGTGAGGTCAGCCTCGTCGAACGGGCCCGCACGGTGGCCGACGGCGTCACGATGTGCCCGGAGCGCGTCGCCCTGGAGCACATCACCAGCCGCTGGGGCACCCTCGTCCTGATCGCCCTGCTCGACCGCTCCTACCGCTTCGGGGAGCTGCGCCGGGAGATCGGCAGGGTCAGCGAGAAGATGCTCACGCAGACCCTCCAGACGCTGGAGCGCGACGGCATCGTCCACCGCGACGCCAAGCCGGTCATCCCGCCCCACGTCGACTACTCCCTCACCCCGCTCGGCCGCGAGGCCGCCGAACAGGTCCGCGCCCTCGCCAGCTGGACCGCCGAGCGCATGACCGCGATCGAGAAGGCCCGCGAGGAGTACGACGCGGCGAAGGGCTGAGCGGCCACGGCCGCCGTACGTTCGGCGCCCCCGCCACGCCCCACCACTGCCACCAGTCGCGCCCCGCGACCCCGGCGCGCCCCCTGGACGTAAATCCGTTCGTCCTCCCGCGCCGCCCCCGCCTATCCTCACGCCCATGCGACCAATGGGTGGGGAACAGGTACTGGAAGCCGTCGGGCACAGCGTGGCCGTGCTGCGGGGGGCCGTCGACCGGGACTGGGTGGGGACCAAGGCGGGGCGGCTGGACTGGAACTGCCGTAAGACCGCCGACCACGTCTCCTCGGACCTGATCGCCTACGCGGGCCAGCTGGCGGGGCGTGCCCAGAGCGCGTACGTACCGTTCCTCATCGACACCACGGAGTGCGAGGACAACGCCGACCTGCTGCACGTCATCGAGACGACCGGCGCCATCCTCGCCGCCACCGTGGACACCACCCCCGGCGACGTGCGCGCCTTCCACCCCTACCCCTTCCGCTTCGCCGACCGCGAGGGGTTCGCGGCGATGGGCGTCACCGAAGTGCTCCTGCACACGCACGACATCGTCGAGGGCCTCGGACTGACCCCGTACGAGGCCCCTAGGCATTTGTGCGAATCGGTGCTCGCCAGGCTGTTCCCGCACGTCAGGCCCGGTGACGACCCCTGGGCGACCCTCCTGTGGGCCACCGGCCGCGCCGATCTGCCGGACCGGGCCCCGGTCACCGGCTGGAAGTGGAGCAACCCGCTGCACATCGACGCCGAGCGCATCGTCCTCAAGGGCATCCACCCGGCGGCCGCCGCGGACCTCGCCGAGGGCGGCACCGGCGGCTTCGACTGGATCGTCGGCGGCCCGGTGGAGGGCACGCGGGTCGGCGCCGGCCTGGTGTTCCAGGCGTACGAGGCCGGGGTGCACCGGCCCGAGTGGGGCATGTACGTCCTCGTCCGCAAGGAGGACGGGCTCGCTCTCGGCGCGCTCGGCTACCACGGGGCCCCCGACGAGGAGGGCCGTGTCGAGATCGGCTACGACCTGGTCGAGGGGGCGCGCGGGCGCGGCTACGCCACGGAGGCGCTGCGCGCGCTGGCCGACTGGGCGCGCGAGCGGGCGCGCGAACAGGGCGACGTCCGGTCCCTCTTCGCCGTCGTCGACAAGGTCAACACCCCCTCCCACGGCGTGGTGACCCGCGCCGGGTTCGAGCAGGTGAGCGACGACTGGGGCGACGGGGAGCACGGCGAGCAGTGCGCGTACGAACTCCGCCTGCCCGCCTGAGCCGACGCGCGGGGCGTGACGCGCACGGGGTCTGACGCATACGGGGGCGTGACGCGCACGGGGCCCTGACGCGTACGGGAGCGTGACCACGCCTGCGTACGCGAGCGTGACCCACGCCCGCGTACGGGGGCGTGACCCACGCGTGGCACGTACGCGGGGCCTCACACAGAGGCGGGCCTCACGTACGCGGGCCGTCACCGCCCGACGACCCGCCCCTTGGGACGCCGCAGGCCCGCCGCTGTGAGCCGGCGGAGCAGTTCCTTCGAGCCGACCTCCACCGCGCCCGCGGCCACGACGTCCTCGTAGCGGTGGGACGGGATGTCGTAGTGGTCGCGTTCGAAGGCGCGCTCGGGGACGCCGACCCGGCGGGCGAAGTCGTGCAGCTCGTCGAAGGAGACGTCGCTGACCAGGTGGGACCACATCCGGCCGTGTCCCGGCCAGGTCGGCGGATCGATGTAGAGGGTCACGAGGGCGACGACCTCCCGGTGGCGGTCCCCAGGGCCCCGACCGGCGCGACCCGGACCCCCGCCTTGTGGCACACCCACCGGGGGTCGGGCCCCAGCTCCGGCTCCACGTCGAGGGCGTGTGGATCGCCCGAGCCGCAGACCGGGCAGAGCGGCCAGCGCCCGTACCGCTCCAGCAGGGCGTCCTGGACGTCCTGCGCGATCAGCCCGGCGACGTACTCCGCGCCGTCCGGCCACTGCTCGACCCACCAGCGGCGCTGGGCGACGGATTCCTCGACCATCGAGACGACGTCGGCCTCGGCGACCTCCTGGGCGACCAGATCGGCGAGCACGAGCGCACGGGCCGCGTGCAAGGCCTGCTCAAGGGGGCTCACGGGATCACTGCCGGGACTCATGCCTCCATTGTGCGCACCCTTGACCGCACACCAGAGCGGAAAATATCTTTCATGGTGTGAGTGATGAGGTGAAGGAAATTTTCGCGCGAAGGGAAGGACGGACACCACCGGAGGCGTCCCCGGCCGAGGGCCGGAAGCCGGCCGCCGAAGGCCGGCCGCCCACGGCCGAGAGCCCGGAGGCGGGCCGCGGCGGCGGTGCAGGCCGCGGCGCGGGAGGCCGCGGCGGTGAGGCCGCTCCCCCCGCTCCCGCCGCCCTCGCCGCGAAGGTACGTACGCTCGCGCCGTCCATGACCCGCTCCATGCAGCGCGTCGCGGAGGCGGTGGCGAGCGATCCGGCCGCGTGCGCGGCGCTCACGGTCACCGGCCTCGCCGAACGCACCGGCACCAGCGAGGCGACGGTCGTCCGCACGGCCCGGCTCCTCGGCTACCCCGGCTACCGCGACCTGCGCCTCGCCCTGGCCGGTCTCGCCGCCCACCAGCAGTCGGGCCGCGCGCCCTCCGTCACGGCCGACATCGCGGTGGACGACCCGCTGCCCGACGTCGTCGCCAAGCTCGCGTACGACGAGCAGCAGACCCTCGCGGACACGGCGGCCGGACTCGACATGGTCCAGCTGGGCGCGGCGGTCGGGGCGCTGGCCGGGGCCCGCCGGATCGACGTGTACGGGGTCGGGGCGTCCGGGCTGGTCGCGCAGGACCTCGCGCAGAAGCTGCTGCGTATCGGGCTGATAGCCCAGGCGCACAGCGACCCGCACCTCGCCGTCACCAACGCGGTGCAGCTGCGCGCGAAGGACGTGGCCATCGCGATCACCCACTCCGGTTCGACGGGCGACGTCATCGAGCCGCTGCGGGTCGCCTTCGACCACGGTGCGACGACGATCGCGATCACGGGGCGGCCGGACGGTCCGGTCTCCCAGTACGCCGACCACGTCCTGACGACGTCGACCGCGCGGGAGAGCGAGCTGCGTCCGGCGGCGATGTCCTCCCGGACGAGCCAGCTGCTGGTGGTGGACTGCCTGTTCATCGGGGTGGCCCAGCGGACGTACGAGTCCGCGGCGCCCGCGCTGTCGGCGTCGTACGAGGCGCTGGCGCACCGGCACAGGAGTGGAGGGCCGTCGCGCTAGGGCTGCCGAAGGCGGGTACCGCAGTCGTCTCCTCTCCTCCCTCCCCCCAGCCGGGGACGCTTCCCCTCTGCCTGTCGGGGACGCTCCCTCTCCCTGCCGGGGAGGCCGATCGCACCGTACGGAAATGAGTCACCGCATGCCTTCCCTCCCTGACCTCCCCTACGGCTCCAGCCCGAACGACCTCGCCGTACGAGCGGAGCTGGAGTCGCTGACGACCGAGGCGTTCCGCCCCGACCTGGCGGACATCGACCGGCTGCCGACCCTCGACATCGCGAAGCTGATGAACGGCGAGGACGCGACCGTCCCGGCGGCGGTGTCCGCGCGGCTGCCGCTGATCGCGGAGGCCATCGACGCGATCGCGGAGCGGATGTCACGGGGTGGCCGCCTGATCTACGCGGGCGCGGGAACGGCCGGACGGCTCGGGGTCCTCGACGCGTCCGAGTGTCCGCCGACCTTCAACACGGCGCCGTCCCAGGTGCTGGGCCTGATCGCCGGGGGCCGGGACGCGGTGATCACGTCGATCGAGGGCGCGGAGGACTCGGCGGACCTGGCCCGCGAGGACCTCGGCGCGCTGGCGCTGACCCCGGACGACACGGTGGTGGGCGTCTCGGCCTCCGGCCGCACGCCGTACGCGATCGGCGCCGTCGAGTACGCGCGGGCCCGTGGCGCCCTCACGGTGGGGCTTGCCTGCAACGCGTCCAGCGCGCTCGCCAAGGCCGCCGACCACGGCATCGAGATCGTCGTCGGGCCGGAACTGCTGACGGGCTCCACCCGCCTGAAGGCGGGCACCGCCCAGAAGCTGGTCCTCAACATGCTCTCGACGATCACGATGATCCGGCTGGGCAAGACCTACGGGAACCTCATGGTCGACGTCCGCGCCACCAACGACAAGCTCCGGGCCCGTTCCCACCGCATCGTCGCGCTCGCGACGGGTGCGACGGACGAGGAGATCGACAAGGCCCTGACCGCCGCGAACGGCGAGGTCAAGACAGCCATCCTCACCCTTCTGAGCGACACCGACGCCCCCACGGCGACCCGCCTGCTCCAGGAGAACCAGGGCCACCTGCGAGCGGCCCTGGCAGCGGCGGCGACGACGAGGACGAGGACGAGCTGAGGGGACGCCGGCGGCGGACGACTCTCAGGAATTTCGACCGACTCTCAGGAACTCGACCAACCCTTAGGGATTCGACCGACTCTCAGGGGTTCGACGCGGCGGCCGTGAACGCCTCCCGGTGGTCGCGCGCCCACCGCTCGAACGTGCCCGCCGGTCGGCCGAGTACGCGGGGCACGTGGTCGGTGACGTAGGCCGCACCGCCGGCGCGCGCCCAGCCGATGCCCGTGCGCATCCCGGCCGGCAGCCGGTCGAGCGCGCCCGCGTCGGTGGTCCTGACCGGACGCTCCAGTACGCGCTCCAGGATCGCCGCCTGCTCCGCGAACGTCAGCAGCTCCGGCCCCGTCAGGTCGTACCGCCGCCCGTCGTGCGCGTCGCCGGTGAGGGCGGCGACGGCGACGGCCGCCACGTCCCGCGGGTCGACGATGGCCTGCCGGGAGTCGCCGGTCAGATCCGGGATCGGCTCGCCGGCCCGGATCAGCGCCCGGTGCCACAGGAGGTTCGACGCGAAGCTCGGCGGGCGGAGCATCGTCCACACGAATCCGCCCGCCTCGATCGCCTCCTCCGCCGCGAGGTGCCACGCGCCGACCGTCGCACCCTCGAACCGCTCACCGCTGCCGATCGCGGACAACTTGACGATCTTCCGGACGCCCGCCGCCCGCGCGGCCGTCAGCAGGGCCAGGTCGTGGTCCGCGGTCGGCACGGGCGGCACGGACACCAGGAAGACCGAGTCGACACCGACCACCGCGTCCGCCAGCGATGCCGGGTCGTCGAAGTCGGCCCGCACCCAGCCGGGCCGCTCACGGCGGGACATCGCCCGGAACGGCACGCCCCGCTCGGTGAGCAGACGGACGACATGACTACCGATGGTGCCGGTGGCACCCGTGACAAGGATCATGCTCCGACGATGTCAGCGGCCCGAGGCCGCCCTATAGGAAGTTTCGGCACTATCGTGAGCCGCGTGCGCTCTCTCGACGTGCCGCCCGCCCTGACGCGCTGGGTGGCCGGGATCGACGTCGCCACGGCGGCCGGTTCGCCGGTGGTCGACGTGCCCGATCACGCCACCACGCTGCTTCTGCGCCTGGACCGGCGTGAGGTGATCGTCATGGGTCCCCGCACCAGGGCCGCCTACCACGTCGGTACGCCCGGCCGTTCGTGCCTGCGGGTGCGGATGCGCCCGGGTCGCGCGCAAGCCCTCCTCGGCCGTCCCCTGCGGGACCTGGCGGACCGGGCGCTGCCGCTCGGCGTGTTGCCGGGCCTGGACGTCGACCGGTTCGCCGCCGACCCGATCGCCACGCTCGAAGAAGCAGTGGCCGACCGCCCCGAGCCCGCGCATCGGCTCGATGAGGCGGCACGCCTGCTGGCCGTCGTCGGCGTCGCCACGACCGCGGCCCGCCTGCACATCAGCGAGCGCCGCCTGCACACCCTGTTCACCGACGGCACGGGCCTGTCCCCCAAACGCTTCGCCCGCATCGACCGGCTCCGCACGGTTCTCGCGGCGGACACCGGCCGCTGGTCCGACATCGCGACGACAGCGGGCTACTACGACCAGTCCCACATGACGGCGGAGTTCCGCCACTTCATGGGCGTCCCCCCGGCCGCGTTCACCGCGGGCCGCCACCCGACGGCAGGCCCGTGCACGCCCTGAGCCGACGGAGGCGGGGGCACGGGGGCGCAGCCCCCGAAGGGGCGCGGGGAACTGCGCGACCAGCCACAACGCACCGACACGTCCCCACCCACCGCAAACACCCCCGCTCACTCAAGGCAGGGGCCCGGGAGCGGCAGCCCCCGAAGACACGGCCGGGGTCGAAGGGGCAGCGCCCCTGGGGATGGGACGGGTAGGGGCGGCGGGGGCGGCAAACCCCGTCGCCGGTGGGGTGTGGCACCGTGGTGAGGTCACCCCACCCGCCGCCCCACAGAAAGGGCCCGAGCCCCGTGAACCACGCCCAGCTCACCGCCCTCGGCCGAGCCCTACGCCTCCTCGGGGAACACGGCGACGCCCTGACCGCCGACACCCCCGACACCCGCCTGCACGAGGTGAAAGCAGACCTCAAGCGGGCCCTGGACCTCCTCGACGAGACAGTCACCACGGCGGCCCCCACCACCCGCTGCCCCGAACACCCCCACGGCCCGGTGGACGAGGAGGCCCCCGACCGCTGCCTCCTCTGCGAGACCCGCCGCCGCACGGCCCGTCGCACTGAGCTGAACGACAGCTACGGCCCGCCCCGCCCCACCGCCCCCACACCCCAGGCCCCCTCCCGCTACGGCGTACGGGACGACCGCCCCCAGCCCCAGCAGCGCTGGCTCCCGGAGGCGTGGAACGGCCAGGCGTGGCAGCTCTGCGGCACCCCCCGCCGCGACCGCCGCGAGGCCGAGCTGTATCTCACCGCCCAGCGCCGCGGCCCCCGCCCGGCCATCGCGTACCGCCTGGTCCACGAGTTCACCGACTACGACGTCCTGCGCATCTGGGGCGAGCCGGTCCGCCGGGACATCGAACCGATGGGCAACCTCTGAAATACGCGGTCGGCGGTGAGCTTGCGCGGCGTGTCCGCGAGGAGCGCGCGCAGCCGTGCCGCGGGCAGCGGGGTGCCGGGGTCGTCGATGGGGGGACCTCGAGCGGGGCTCCGGCGCGGTTGGCCTCGGCCAGCCGCACCCAGGAGGCCCTCGTGGCGTCGGGGTCGGTGAAGTAGGGCGCCCCGTAGGCGCCGACGGGGCGGGCGAGGGAGGCGATGTGGACGTCGCCGATGTTGTTGAACGCCTTGATGAGCTTCGCGCCGGCCAGGTGCTCCTGGACGAGTTCGCTGGTCGTGGTCCTGCCCGAGCCGAGGACCTCGATGGTCCCCACGGCCAGTGGCGCCGCCTTCTGCGCATCTCCCTCGACGGCCTCAGCAGCCGCAACACGGAGCCGCTGCCGGAGCCCCCGCCCGTCGGGGACGCCCCAGCGATCCCTTGACCGACCCGGCCGCCCAGGGCCTAGTCCACCCGCGGCTTCGTCACGCTCGACACCGACAGGTGGACCGGCAGGGCACCCGTGTTCACCTGGGCGGCCAGCTGCCGGGCCCGCTGCTCGGTGAAGCTGCCGGAGATCTCGGCCTTGCCGCCGGTGATCGGGCCGTGCACCTCAGGTGCGGACACCACGACACCGTCGAGGACGATGGCGAACTGGTTCCGGGGCGAGGGCTGTGTCGACAACTGCCCCGTGATGTCGGCGAACTTCGCCCCGCCCGCAGCGGTGAAGTCCAGCTTCACGTACCAGCCGTTGCCCCGCTCCGCGTCGTGCGCCGCCTCCGCCTCGGACACGTCCGTACCGGCCACGGCGACCGGTCCGAGCTGGTACGTGGAGACGGTGCCCTGGTACTCCCCGCACGCGGTGAGCGGCTCCGAAGAGGGCCCCTCCACCGCGTCCGGGCACTTCTCCACACCCGTCTCCGGGACCGCGCTCAGCACCGGCCGGAACGCCAGCTCCGCCGGCTGGCCGAGCGCCTCCAACGTCTCCTGCCGGGCGGCCGGACCGGACACCGTGATCTGGCTCTTGTCCTCGACAGCCACCTTCACGCCACCCAGCCCGGCCTTCGCCGCCCGGTCCCGGATCAGCTCGGCGGTCCGCTCCAACGCCTGCGCGCTCACGGGTTCCTGCGGCATGAACGTCACGTCGGCCCGCCTACCGCCGGACTCCCCGTCACCCCCGGCCTTCCCGGAGGTCGACCCGGACGCCGACTTCCCCGGCTTCCCCGACCGAGGCCGGTCCGAGTCACCCGACCCACCCGACCCACCGCACCCGCACACCAGCGCGACCAGACACGCCACCCCGAGCACCCTGCGCAACGACGCCATCCCGTCCCCCATCCCCCGACGTTCCATGACCGCCCATCGTGGCACGAAGAACCCGCAACGGGGCACGCTTACGCCAACTGCCACCAAGCACTCAACACGGCAGCCGCCCCTGCGCGTTGACCTGCCGCACCCGAGCGCGCAGCACGTCTCCCGGCGCCGCCTCCCGCAGCGATCCGGGAGGGCAGTCCCACTCCCGGCCACCCCCGACGGGCCTCAGCTGGACGTAGCCGCCCTCCTCCCCCATCACCTCGCCGAGCCGCCCGTCCCGTACGTCCACGGCGTACGACCGCGCGGTCACGTCTCCGCCGCCTTGCGCAGGACGGCGGCGAGCCGGGCGGCGACGGTCATGTTGCAGCACCCGAGCCGCACGAGGGGGAACGGCTGGTCGCTCGCCCCGGTCACCGGGTCGATCCCCAGCGACGGCAGGATGATCCCGACGGCACGCAGGGCCTGGTCGAGCTGCTCGACGGCCTCCTCGGTCGTCAGGGCGAGAATCCGCTCCGGCCGCCGTCCGGCGTCCGCCGCCGCTGTTCTCTTCTTCACGGTCACTTCCTCCACGCTGGGTTGCAGATTCACCACACAGCGTGGTCGAGAGGTGTCTAGCCTGGCCAGATACGACGCCCCAACAGGGGGACTGCTGGACAGGGAGTACGGCCATGCCCGGACCGAAGGACCTCGACCCGTCGTCATCACCCCGAGCACTCCTGGGAGCGGAGCTGCGCCACGCCAGGGAAAAGGCGGGCCTCAGCCAGGAGGACCTGGGCCAACGACTGTTCGTGAGCGGCTCGTTCGTGGGCCAGCTGGAAGCGGCCACACGAAGGATGAATCCAGAGATCGCCCGCCTCATCGATGTCGCCTTGGACACGGGGGACTTCTTCCTGCGTAACTGCAAGGCCGCCGCCAAGTCCACTTACACGGAGCACTTCGTGGAGGCAGTGGAAGCGGAGTCGTCTGCCACGGAGATCCGGCAGTACGAGCCCCTCTTGATCCCCGGGCTGATCCAGACACCCGCTTACGCACGGGCCGTGTTCCGCGCCTACCAGCCCACCGCTCCGGAGGAGGTGATCGAGAGGAAGGTGGCACACCGGATGGAACGCGCCCACATCTTGGAAGGTGCAACAGGTCCGTTGTTTTGGACCGTGATGGATGAGGCGGTGGTGCGTCGAGTGACGGGCGGGCGCGCTGTGATGGCGGAGGCTCTGCGGCACATCATCGCCCTGGTTCAGGAGAACCGGATCATCGTGCAGGTGCTGCCGTTCGAAGCGGGAGCCCACGCATCGATGGAGGGCTCCATCAAGTTGATGGACTTCGTGGACGCCCCCACACTGCTCTACTTCGAGGGAGTTGGCTCCGGACGGCTGGAGGACGACCCCGCGACCGTCCGATACCAGCGGCGCACCCACGAGTTCCTCGCCGCCGCCGCACTCTCGCCTGAGAAGTCCCTGGCCATGCTCGAAGCAATGGCTCAGGATTACGAACATGAGGCACACCCCTGAGCGCGACCTGAGCGCAGCCACCTGGCACAAGTCCAGCTACAGCGAGGGCAGCGGCGGCAACTGTCTCGAAGTAGCCACCGTCGCTCTCCCCCTCGTGCCCGTCCGCGACAGCAAAACCGCCCCCCTCGGCCCGGCGCTCGTGTTCCGGGCCGAGGCGTGGTCCCTGTTCGTCCAAGACGTCAAGCAACCGCGACGCTAGGCGAAGACGACCTCCGCCAGGCGTGTCACCTGGTCGGGGTCGGCCGCCCAGCAGTAGAGGATCACCTCGTCCGCCCCGATCCCGGCATACCCGGCGACCGCCGACCGGATCGCGTCCGGTGTGGTGAGGAGCCCCTCCGCCATGTACGCGGCGCGCCCCGTGAACTCGTAGTAGCGCAGCAGGTTCGCGCGGGCGTCGGCCACCAGGGACGGCGCTCCCAGCGCGACGCTGGCCTGGGCCACGAGCTTCGGGCGCCCTTCCCTGCCGTACTTCGCCCACGCCGTCTCGACGTCGCGGAACATGCGGTCCATGTACGCCGGGGGCAGCGCCGCCCCGAGGAAGCCGTCACCCCACCGGGCGACGCGTTCGAGCGCGGCGGGGGCGAATCCGCCGAAGAGGACCTCGGGACCGCCGGGGGTGGCCGGCAGTGGCCCGACCGCGCCGACGCCCTCGGCGTACGGTCGGCCGGCCCACGCCCACCTCAACTGCTCCATCTGCTCGTCGAGTCGGCGTCCGCGCCGCCGGATGTCGATGCCGGCGACCCGGCAGTCGTCCTCGCGCCCGCCGATCCCGATGCCGAGCGTGAACCGCCCGCCGGACATCCGGTCGAGCGTGGCCGTCTGTTTGGCGAGGATCGCGGTGTTGTAGTGCGGGGCGAGGAGCACCTCGGTCTGGACCCGGATGCGGCGCGTCGCCCCGGCGAGGGCGGACAGGGCCACCAGCGGGTCGGGGTTGTCGTAGACGAGACGGTCCAGCAGCCCGAGTGTGGAGAAGGGCGAGTCGTCGGCGAGCCGCGCCCAGGTCAGCAGACCGGCGGGGTCGTCGACGGGCAGCCCGAGCCCGACGGGCACGGACGCGGGCATGGGGACGGACACGGGTACGGAAACGGGGCTCATGGCAGAGCACTCCTGAACGGTAGAAGGGCAGGGCAAAGTCACTGCCGCCCCTCCATGGCCCGCGCCGTCTCGCGCGGCTGCTCCCGTTCTGCGGCGTACTTCTGGGGAGCGTGTTCGTCAGAGTGCGCCCACCGTACGCGGGAGCCGCCCCACCCGGCGAGCGAATTAACCGCCCGCGGAGCCGCCCCGAGGCTCAAGCCCCGAGCTTCGAGCCTTCTTTTCAGCGAATGGGAGGTGGGCCTCAACCCACCCTCCCACCCGGCATGTTGACGTCTCGCGTTCGAGTTGCCACGCAGGGTGACCGTGCTGATAGCGTGCGCGCAGACGAAACAGCCCCCGTCAGGTGCGCCAACACCTGCGGGGGCTTGACCTACAAGATCGAAGAGGAATTTCGATCCCATGGCTGATGCCAAGCTTAGTAGCGCTCCCCTGCCCGCGCACGCGTCCCCGCTCGGGTCGTCCCACCCCATGGCCAACCCGGGCTACGGCAAACGCACCACCCCCGGCCAACACCCCCGCTCCGCACACGACTTCGCGCACCTCCCGCCCCGCGAAGCAGCGATCGCCGCGTACATCGACCGGCTGCCCGACGGCGCCGACATCTCCGTGAAGACGCTGGCCAAGACGCTCCCGTACGGCCAGTGCGCGCTGCGTACGGCGCTCAACAGGCTCCAGCAGGCCGGTCACTTGCGCCGGGGGCGCGAACATCTGACCGCCGAATCGGGCAGTGCCCGGTGGATCACCCGATCGTGGTTCTCCCGGACCGCGCGGGACGACGACTGGTGGGCGAGCTTCACACGCGGCGACGTACCGGAGGCGCGACCCGGGTCACAGCGGGAGGACCCCGAGCACGCCCGCCCGACCCGGTCCCGCGCCCACATCCTGCTCGCGGCCCTCGGCCGAACGACCCCGTCCCTGTCCCTCTCCCAGGCGGACTGCGCGGCCCTGGCCCCGCTCCTCCTCCCCTGGTTCGAGCGCGGCGCCACCGACGAGACGATCCGCCAGGCGCTCACCACGGGCCTCCCCACCCCGGTCCACAGCCCGGCGGCCCTCCTCCGCACCCGCCTCACCAGCAAGCTCCCACCGGAACCGGAACCGGAGCGGGAGCTGACCCCGGAACCGCCCCCCGTACGGCCACCGCTCCGCATGCTGGAGTGCGCCAACTGCCGCACCCCGGGCCGCCCCGAGGCCCTGCCGGGCGGCACCTGCGGCGCCTGCCGGGGCGAACGCGCCCCCACGCGCCACAAGGCGCCCCTCCCGGCTGCGTCGGTCCACGCCCGCGCGGCGGAGATCCGTGCGGCGATGTCCCTACCGCCACGAGAGAGGACACCCGTATGACCGCTCCTACGGTCCGCCGCCACCATGCCGGGGCACGATGGAGGGGAGGAGGCGACGCCATGACCCCCAGCACCGCCGAACACCCGCAGATGCCCATCGAGGACTTCGAGGAACTCGCCGACGCGGCTCCGCAGCATGTGCGGCTCGAGTTCGTCAACGGACGCGTCCGTACCAAGGAGCCACTCAGCGTCGAGGACTTCGAAGAGCTGGAGCGGCGGGCACCGGAGACCGTTCGGCTTGAGTACATCAACGGAAAACTAGAGGTCAAGGCAGTGCCGGACGGCAAACACCGCTCGATCTACCTGTGGCTGATGCGCCAATTCCTTGCCCAGCGCCCTGACCTCGACCTCGCACCCGAGTCCGGTGTCAAGGCCGAGGCGTACCGCAAGGGACGAGCCCGCACTGACGCTGTGCTCGTGCCGGTCGACCACCTCGTCGGACATGGCGAGTGGTCCGACACCGGCGGCATCCTGATGGCCCTGGAGATCACTTCCCGCGACCACGACACCAACAAGCGGGACCGCGTCGAGAAGCCCGTCGGCTACGCGGAGGCCGGGATTCCCGTGTACCTCCTCATCGACCGCGACGACAACACCCTCAAGGTCTTCAGCGAGCCTGAGAACGGCCGCTACCAGCGGACCCTCTCCCACCCTTGGGGGGCCACCGTAGAGCTGCCCGCGCCCGTCTCCGTCACCCTCAAGACCGAGAAGCTCAAGGACTACGCCTGACCCGGGCAGCCTCCGGCCTGGCCTACTTGAACGGCACGTTCACGCAGGCCAGCCGCAGCCCGGCCGTCCCCGCATGCCCCTCGTGCGTGGCCGTGCTCTTCTCGTGCAGGACCACCGAACGCGCCCCGCCCGCCCGGAACCGCCAGTCCACCGTGGCGATCGAACGCGCCGAGCCGTTCTTGTTCGTGTTCACGTCCAGCCACACCTCGTTCTCGGGGTTGGCGAACTTCGGGTCGACGGACGGCTGCACCGGGTCGGCCTGGTCCTGGTAGTGGGGCCCGGCGTCGGCGGGCAGCTTGCCGCACGGCTTGGTGTGGACGTGCGCGCCGTACGCGCGGTTCGCGACCAGGTCCCGCAGCCGCAGTTCGATCCGCGTACCGCCGTCGCGCCGCAGTTCCTCCTTGACCTGGACGCGGGCGCCGAGCGGCGCGAGCGTGGTGTCGTAGGTGACCGCCGGTGCCACGTCCGCGGTGGCCGCCGGGGCGAGCACCGACTTCACGACGACCTTGACCACGGGCTGCTTCTTCTTCGACGGCGCGTCGGCCGCCGCCTCCGGCGACGGCTCGGGGCGGGTCGCGGAGGTGGTCTCGCTGGCGTTCGCGCCGGCCGCGATGCCGAGACCGCCGGCGACCGCGCCGACGGCGGCGACCGCCGCGATGAGCCGCTTGTGCTTGAGGGTGAGCTTGTGTCGTGCCATGAGCTTGTCCAGTCCCGTTCGTGGGGGGTGAAGGGGAGCGGTCGCGCAAGAAAGAAGGGCACCTCAACTGCCGCTCATCGGCTGGCAGTTGAGGTGCCCGGGCGACGCTGCGCCCACGACACTACAGCGGCACATTCGGCGGAATCGGATCACTACCGCCGGGTACTGGGGAGACTTGGCGAAAAGTCCGGGCCCAGTGGCATGCTCAGCTCAGCGAGCCCAGGGCGGCCGGCTCGAACGCCTTCAGCTCGTCGAAGCGGCCGCCGAGCACCTTCGCCGCCCACTCCGGGTCCTGGAGCAGCGCACGGCCCACGGCGACGAGGTCGAACTCCTCGGCCTCCAGACCGTCGAGCAGGTCGTCGATCGCCTTGGTCGAGGACCCCTCACCGGCGAACGCGGCGATGAACTCGCCGTCCAGACCGACCGAGCCGACGGTGATGGTGGGCTTGCCGGTGAGCTTCTTCGTCCAGCCCGCGAGGTTCAGCTCGGAGCCCTCGAACTCCGCCTGCCAGTAGCGGCGCGTGGAGGCGTGGAACGCGTCGACACCGGCCGCGACGAGCGGGCTCAGCAGCGCCTCCAGCTCCTGCGGCGTCTGGGCGAGGCGCGCGTCGTACGCTTCCTGCTTCCACTGCGAGTAGCGGAAGATGACGGGGAAGTCGGGGGACACGGAGGCCCGTACGGCCGCCACGATCTCGGCCGCGAACTTGGTGCGGGCGACGAGGTCACCGCCGTAGGCGTCGGTGCGTCGGTTGGTGCGCTCCCAGAGGAACTGGTCGACGAGGTAACCGTGGGCGCCGTGGATCTCCACGCCGTCCATGCCGACGCGCTCGGCGTCGGCGGCGGACTTGGCGAACGCCGCCACGACCTCGTCGATGTCGGCCTGTGTCATGGCACGGCCGCCCTCGGCGGGCGTGCCGTCGACCCGCAGACCGGAGGGGCCGAGGACCGGGGCCTCCGGGAAGAGCTTGCCCTGCTGGCGGACGGTGCCGATGTGCCACAGCTGCGGCACGATCGTGCCGCCGCCGGCGTGCACGGCATCGGCGACCTTCGCCCACCCGGCGAGCTGCTCCTCACCGGCGAACCGCGGTACGCCGTCCAGGTCGCCGGCCGTCTCATGCCCGACGTAGGTGCCCTCGGTCACGATCAGGCCGACACCGGCGGCGGCCCGGCGCCCGTAGTACGAGGCGACATCCGCACCCGGCACACCGCCGGGCGAGAAGACCCGCGTCATGGGAGCCATGGCGATCCGGTTCGGAACGGTCAGACCGTTGATCCGAACGGGCCGGGAGAGAACATCGGCGGCACGGGAGGTGGACGCGGTGGTCACGTGGGGACTCCTCGGAGAGGTCGGGCGCTATATGCATGTGCATCAATCGCTGCACTCGTCAACCTCCCCGCCCGCCACGGCATTCCGCCGCCGCACGACGGCTTGTGTGACGCCGGACACGCCCGAGGGCGGCACCCCCTGTCGAACAGGGAGTGCCGCCCTCGGTACTGACGGACCGGGTCCGAACCTTCTCGCTACGAACTACGAGGAGGCTCAGAAGTCCATGTCACCGCCCGGCATGCCGCCACCGGCGGGCGCGGCGGCCTTCTCCGGCTTGTCGGCGATGACGGCCTCGGTGGTGAGGAAGAGCGCGGCGATGGAGGCGGCGTTCTGCAGGGCGGAACGCGTCACCTTCGCCGGGTCGATGATGCCGGAGGCGATCATGTCGACGTACTCACCGGTCGCGGCGTTCAGACCGTGGCCGACCTGAAGGTTGCGGACCTTCTCCACGACGACGCCACCCTCGAGGCCGCCGTTGACGGCGATCTGCTTGAGCGGGGCCTCCAGGGCGAGCTTCACGGCGTTGGCGCCGGTCGCCTCGTCACCCTCCAGCTCCAGCTTCTCGAAGACCTGGGAGGCCTGGAGCAGGGCCACGCCACCACCGGCGACGATGCCCTCCTCGACGGCCGCCTTCGCGTTGCGGACGGCGTCCTCGATGCGGTGCTTGCGCTCCTTGAGCTCGACCTCGGTCGCGGCACCGGCCTTGATGACGGCCACGCCGCCCGCGAGCTTCGCCAGACGCTCCTGGAGCTTCTCGCGGTCGTAGTCGGAGTCGCTGTTCTCGATCTCGGCGCGGATCTGGTTGACCCGGCCCTGCACCTGCTCGGAGGAGCCGGCGCCGTCGACGACGGTGGTCTCGTCCTTGGTGATGACGACCTTGCGGGCACGGCCCAGGAGGTCCAGGGAGGTGTTCTCCAGCTTGAGACCGACCTCCTCGGAGATGACCTCGCCGCCGGTGAGGATGGCGATGTCGTTCAGCATCGCCTTGCGGCGGTCACCGAAGCCCGGGGCCTTGACGGCGACGGACTTGAAGGTGCCGCGGATCTTGTTGACGACCAGGGTCGACAGGGCCTCGCCCTCGACGTCCTCGGCGATGATCAGCAGCGGCTTGCCCGACTGCATGACCTTCTCCAGGAGCGGGAGCAGGTCCTTGACGTTGGAGATCTTGGAGTTGGCGATGAGGATGTAGGGGTCCTCGAGCACCGCCTCCATGCGCTCCATGTCGGTGGCGAAGTACGCCGAGATGTAGCCCTTGTCGAAGCGCATACCCTCGGTGAGCTCCAGCTCCAGACCGAAGGTCTGGGACTCCTCGACGGTGATGACGCCTTCCTTGCCGACCTTGTCCATGGCCTCGGCGATCAGCTCGCCGATCTGGGTGTCGGCGGCGGAGATGGAGGCCGTGGAGGCGATCTGCTCCTTGGTCTCGACCTCCTTGGCCTGGTCGAGCAGCGCACCGGAGACGGCCTCGACGGCCTTCTCGATACCGCGCTTCAGGGCCATCGGGTTGGCACCGGCGGCGACGTTGCGCAGACCCTCGCGGACGAGCGCCTGGGCGAGAACGGTCGCGGTGGTCGTACCGTCGCCGGCGACGTCGTCCGTCTTCTTGGCGACTTCCTTGACCAGCTCGGCGCCGATCTTCTCGTACGGGTCCTCGAGCTCGATCTCCTTGGCGATGGAGACACCATCGTTGGTGATCGTGGGGGCGCCCCACTTCTTCTCGAGGACGACGTTCCGGCCCTTGGGGCCGAGCGTCACCTTGACGGCGTCCGCGAGCTGGTTCATGCCGCGCTCGAGGCCGCGCCGCGCCTCCTCGTCGAACGCGATGATCTTGGCCATGTGAAGTGGTCCCTCCAGGACTGGGGGTGATTCCTTCGGACCGCGCCCGCGCCCGCGACGGACGGCTCGCCTGCCTCGTGGTTCCTTGCCCCACCTGGCCTGCGGGCCTCACCGACCCGGTCCTTCGTTGTCACTCTCACCTTCAGAGTGCTAACGCCAATGATTAGCACTCGGCATGGTCGAGTGCAAGCGCCTCCGGATGATCCGCAGGTGAACGCGCCCCCACGCGCCCGGTCGGCGCCCCCCTCCACGGCCACCGACGGGCGTGCCCGGCGACTGGCCCCGGGCACGCGGAAGGGTCCGCACCCCGAGTACGGGGCGCGGACCCTCCGAGAAGAACGAAGAACGTCGCTGCTTACCGGCGCGTTGCTTCAGCCTGCGAGACGGACCATGTCCGCCTGCGGACCCTTCTGACCCTGCGAGATCTCGAACTCGACCCGCTGGCCCTCTTCCAGGGTGCGGTAACCGTCCATCTGGATCGCGCTGTAGTGGACGAATACATCCGCACCACCGTCGACCGCGATGAAGCCGTACCCCTTCTCCGCGTTGAACCACTTGACGGTGCCCTGAGCCATGCCTAACTCCCCTATTACTGGCCCTTGCACAGATCCACACTTCGCGGATCCGGGTCAGACCTCACCCCCCAACGGTTGGGGGTGTGCGCCGGAACGCGTCGACCGCGGCTGAATGTATCTGCCCAACTGCCGTCTGCAACAGGGCAATCGGACGAGAAAATCTGGACAGGCCCGGTCGGGAATGTACGAACAATTCCCCTGAATTCAGGGCAAGTCGGGCCCCGCAAAAGGCGCGAAACACGCAAAAGCCATACAGACTTTGGCTACTTCATATAGGGCGTGCGGCGCGATTGGATATGCGCCCGGCATGAATTCACAACGGCGGTCGGGCCGGGTTCCCCAACTGTACCGTGCTCAACCATAGAGAATTGCCCCCTCCGCTTCTCTCGCGGAGGGGGCAATTCGATGAACAATCCGTAATCGAGGTTACCGACGGTTACTACCGGCGGGTACGGAACGGTGGTCAGCCGCCGGCGACGGCCGGGATGATCGACACGCCCGCCCCGTCCGGCGTGGCCGTCTCCAGACCCTGCTCGAACCGCACGTCGTCGTCGTTCACGTAGACGTTCACGAACCGGCGCAGCTTCCCCTGGTCGTCGAGGACGCGCGCGGCGATCCCGGTGTGGTTCTTCTCCAGGTCCGCGATGACCTCGGCGAGGGTGGCGCCCTCGGCCCGCACCTCGGCCTGACCGCCGGTGTAGGTGCGAAGGATGGTGGGGATGCGAACGCTGACGCTCATGACTGATGACCTCCGGATGTGTGCGGCAGAGCTGAGGAACGCGGGGCTGGACGGTTACGCGAGCCCGGCCTCGCGGAACGAGTCGAGGTTGGGGCGGATGGTCGCGGTCAGCCCCGTCCCGGCCACCGCGTCCAGCGTCTTGAGACCGTCACCGGTGTTGAGCACGACGGTGGTCAGCGCCGGGTCCAGCAGCCCGTTCTCGATCAGCTTCTTCGTGACGCCGACGGTCACACCGCCGGCGGTCTCCGCGAAGATCCCCTCGGTCCGCGCGAGCAGCTTGATCGCGTCGACGATCTGCTCGTCGGTCACGTCCTCCACGGCTCCGCCGGTGCGCCGGGCGATGTCGAGGACGTACGGCCCGTCCGCCGGGTTGCCGATGGCCAGCGACTTGGCGATCGTGTCGGGCTTCTGCGGCCGGACCACGTCATGGCCCGCCTTGTAGGCGACGGACACCGGCGAGCAGCCCTCGGCCTGCGCGCCGAAGATCTTGTACGGCTTGTCCTCGACGAGCCCGAGCTTGATCAGCTCCTGGAGCCCCTTGTCGATCTTCGTGAGCTGCGAGCCGGAGGCGATCGGCACGACCAGCTGGTCCGGCAGCTTCCAGCCGAGC
The DNA here is from genome assembly GCF_055573455.1 of Streptomyces sp. NPDC030183. Classification (NCBI taxonomy): domain Bacteria; kingdom Bacillati; phylum Actinomycetota; class Actinomycetes; order Kitasatosporales; family Streptomycetaceae; genus Streptomyces; species Streptomyces sp. NPDC030183. The sequence goes on along the minus strand of NZ_JBVIBK010000019.1, from coordinate 120,355 downwards.
TGCTCGCAGATCTCGTACGCGAGAGTCTTGGAGCCCTCGGCGTAGTACGGCCGCAGGTTGACGTTCACGAAGCCCCAGCCCTCGCCGGCCGGGTCGCCGATCAGCTCGGAGCAGAAGCGGTTCACGTCGTCGTAGTTGCCCTCGATGCCGACCAGCTCACCGCCGTAGACGGCGGCCATGACGACCTTGCCCTGCTCCAGGTCGTGCGGGATGAACACGCAGGAGCGGAAGCCGGCGCGGGCCGCGGCGGCGCCCACGGCGCCGGCCAGGTTGCCGGTGGAGGAGCAGGACAGGGTGGTGAAGCCGAAGGCGCGCGCGGCCTCCAGGGCCTGGGCGACGACGCGGTCCTTGAAGGAGTGCGTCGGGTTGCCGGAGTCGTCCTTGATGTAGAGGCCGCCGGTGACGCCCAGCTCACGGGCGAGGTTGTCGGCCTTGACGAGGTGGGTCCAGCCGGGGTTCAGGTTCGGCTTGGTCGCCACGTCGGCGGGGACGGGCAGCAGGGGCGCGTACCGCCAGATGTTCGCGGGGCCGGCCTCGATCCGCTTGCGCAGCTCCTCCGTGTCGTAGGCGGAGTAGTCGTACGCGATCTCCAGCGGGCCGAAACACTCCTCGCAGGCGAAGACCGGTCCGAGGGGGACGCGGTGACCGCACTCGCGACAGCTCAGGGCGGCGGCGGGGCCGAGGTCGACGCTCTGGGCGGCACCGTCGGTGGTCGTGAATTCGGTGGCAACAGTCTGCGCAGCCATGTGAGGCGAGGCCCTTTCTCCTCATCTTCCTCACGACGCATCTCGTCGTGAGACGGATTTGGCACCTTCCCTAGCCGGACCTCGCCACGGCGACGTGACAAGACAGCTGGAGGGTTGCCGGGGCTTCATCGGGCCGTATCCCTCTGCCCCTCTGGATGAGCGGTATTTGGTTGTATACGCACACGAGCACCGACATGCGATGGTCATCAGCGTTGTTCAAGACTGTAACCGAAGGCCAGGACAGTTGAGAGAGCCGTCCGAACCGCGAGATGAACGCAGAGGAGCCGCGCACTGTGCTGAAGGAAGTCGAGCGCTGGCTGAGCACCCGCTCCTGGTCCGTGACCGATCGCCCGCTCCACAAGATCCTCGCCGCGAAACGGGCCTCGGGCCAGACCGTCAGTGTCGTCCTGCCCGCGCTGAACGAGGAGGAGACGGTCGGCGACATCGTCGCCGTCATCCGCCATGACCTCATGGAACAGGTCCCGCTCGTCGACGAGGTCGTCGTCGTCGACTCCGGGTCGACCGACCGCACCTCCGAGGTCGCGGCGGCGGCCGGGGCGCGGGTCGTGCACCGCGACGACATCCTGCCGCGCCTGCCCGCCGTGCCCGGCAAGGGCGAGGTGCTGTGGCGGTCGCTGCTGGTCACGACCGGTGACATCGTCTGCTTCATCGACGCGGACCTCAAGGAGTTCTCGTCCGACTTCGTCTCCGGGATCGTCGGCCCGCTGCTCACCGACCCCGGCGTCGACCTGGTCAAGGCCATGTACGACCGCCCGCTCGGCACGGCCGCCGGCCAGGGCGGCCGGGTGACCGAACTCATGGCCCGCCCCCTGCTCAACATGCACTGGCCCCAGCTGGCGGGCTTCGTCCAGCCGCTGGGCGGCGAGTACGCGGCCCGCCGCTCCCTCCTGGAACGGCTCCCGTTCCCCGTCGGCTACGGCATCGAACTGGGCATGCTCGTCGACGCGCTCCACCTCGTCGGCCTCGACGCGCTGGCCCAGGTCGACGTGGGCGTCCGCAAACACCGCCACCAGGACGGGCAGGCCCTGGGCCGCATGTCCGCGGCGATCTACCGCACGGCCCAGCTCCGCCTGGCCCGCGGCCACCTGATCCGCCCCGTCCTGACCCAGTTCGAACGCGGCGCGGAAGGGTTCGAGCCGCGCACGTACTCGGTGGATGTGGAGGAACGACCGCCGATGGCGGAGATAGCGGAGTACGTGGAACGGAAGGCGGCGTAGGGGGCGGGGCGCGGGTTCGTCGCCGGGTGCGGGCGCTCATGAAGGGGCGGGCCGCAGGCCCGTTCCCTTCAGGGGCGCGGGGAACTGCGCGAGAAACCACGAACTACCCGCACTCGCCGACGCACAAGTCACCCCCACCCCCCTAGGCGCTCCTGTATACAGCCGAACCGCACGTTTGAGCGGTTCGACCACGGGCTAGGTTGAGCCGTATGGCATCAACGCACGCTGCAGCCCAGGTGCTGGTCGCCTCCAACCGCGGCCCCGTCTCGTACACCCAGGACGACTCCGGTCACCTCACCGCGAAGCGCGGCGGCGGCGGACTCGTATCCGGCCTGTCGGCGATCGGCCCCGACGCCGGCGCCCTCTGGGTCTGCTCCGCCCTCGGCGACGGCGACCGCGAGGCCGTACGCCGCGGGGTCGGCGAGCCCGGCGTACGCATGCTGGACATCCCCGCCGACGTCCACCACGCCGCGTACAACGGCGTCGCCAACTCCGCGCTGTGGTTCGTGCACCACATGCTGTACCAGACCCCTCTGGAGCCCGTCTTCGACGCGGAGTTCCGCGCCCAGTGGGCCGCGTACGAGACGTACAACCGCTCCTTCGCCCAGGCGCTGGCGCAGGAGGCGGCGGACGGCGCGGCCGTGCTGGTGCAGGACTACCACCTGACGCTCGTGCCGAGGATGCTGCGCGAGCTGCGCCCCGACCTCAGGATCGGCCACTTCTCGCACACCCCGTGGGCGCCCGTGGACTACTTCCGGCTGCTGCCCGACGACATCGCCGCGAAGGTGCTGAACGGCATCCTCGGCGCCGACCGGGCAGCGTTCCTGACCCGCCGCTGGGCGGACGCGTTCACCGCGTGCTGCCACGCCGTACTGGGCCCCGACGCCACCTCCGGCACCCGGATCGGTGTGCACGGCCTCGGCACCGACGCGGACTTCCTGCGGGCCCGCGCGCACGAGGCGGACGTCGACGAGCGGATCGTCGCGCTGCGGGAGGAGATCGGCACGGCCCCCGACGGCACGCCGCGCCGCACGATCGTCCGCGTCGACCGCACGGAACTGTCCAAGAACATCGTGCGGGGCCTGCTGGCGTACCGGCAGCTCCTCGACGACCGCCCGGAGTGGCGCGAGCGCGTCGTGCACGTGGCCTTCGCGTACCCGTCGCGGCAGGACCTCGCCGTGTACCGGGAGTACACCGCCGAGGTCCAGCGGGTGGCGGCCGAGATCAACGAACGGTACGGGACGCCGGGCTGGACCCCGGTCGTCCTCCACGTCAAGGACGACTTCGCGCGCTCCCTCGCCGCATACCGCCTCGCCGACGTCGCCCTCGTGAACCCCATCCGCGACGGCATGAACCTGGTCGCCAAGGAGGTCCCGCTCATCTCCGACCGTGGCTGCGCGCTGGTGCTGTCGCGGGAGGCGGGGGCGTTCGAGGAACTGGGCGAGGACGCGGTGGTGGTCAACCCGTACGACATCGGGGGCACGGCGGAGGCGCTGCACGAGGCGCTGTCGATGGGGGCGGAGGAGCGGGCGGAACGCGCGAAGCGCCTGACGGCGGCGGCCACCGCTCTGCCGCCTGCCCAGTGGTTCCTGGATCAGCTGGGAGAGCTGCGGGCCTAGGAGCTCGGGCCGGGGGGTGCGTGGGCGGCTGCGGGTGAGCGGGGGCTGATCGCGCAGTTCCCCGCGCCCCTGAAAAGCGACCGGGGCTGCGCCCCGTGCTTTTCATGGGGGAGGGCGGGCCGCAGGCCCGTCCCTCCAGGGGCGCGGGGAACTGCGCGAGAAACCACGACGCCCCCGCCCCCGCCAGAACCACACGCACCCCCGAGCTATGAGGCGCCCGTCGCCCCCACACTCCCGGCGATCCGCGCCAGCAACCGCACCACCCCCTCCGGCCCGTCCACCACCAGATCCGCCCGCTCCGACAGCTCCGTCACCTCCGTGCTGCCGCTGCACACCAGCAGCCCCGGCACGCCCTCACCCCTCAGCTTCTCCACCGCGGCGAACGCGGGCAGGTCGCCGAGGTCGTCACCGGCGTAGAGGACGGCCGTCGCGCCGGACTCCACGACGTGCCGACGCAGCGCGACCCCCTTGTCCATGCCCGGAGGCCGCAGCTCCAGGACCATCCGGCCCGGCTCGACGATGAGCCCGTGGCGGGTGGCGAGGTCCGTCAGGGGCGCGCGCAGCACCTCGAACGTGGCCTGCGGATCAGCCGCGCGCCGGGTGTGGACCGCGACGGCCCGCCCCTTCTCCTCGATCCAGGTGCCCTCCCCCGCCCCGGCCCGCTCCAGCACCGCGGGGAGTTCCGCGCGGACGGCGGTGACTCCGGGGTGCGGCGGCGGCGCGGTGACCGTGTCGGTCGCGGCGTCCCAGCGTTCGGCGCCGTAGTGGCCGAGCACCGTGAGGTGTTCCAGCCCGGGGACGCCGGCGAAGCCTCCGTGGCGGACGGCGACCGCGGCGGGGCGGCCGGTCACCACGGCGACGGAGAGGACGCGCGGCGCGAGTGCGGCGAGGGTGGCGACCGCGTCGGGGTGGGCGCGGGCCTGTTCGGGGTCGGGGACGATCGGCGCGAGCGTGCCGTCGAAGTCGAGCGCGATCACCGTACGGCCGGGGTCGGCGAGGATCGCGTCGAGCGCGTCCCGGCCGGCCGGGGTCGCGGGGGTCGGCAAGGTGGCCGTGGGGTTCTCGGAATCCTTGTGGCTGCCCATGCCGTCGACCTTATCCGTCACCGCTCGGCCCGGCGGGCCTCCCGCACCCTTCGCAGCCGGTTGACGGTGACCGGGTCGTGGGCGAGGGCGCGTTCGTCGTCCAGCAGGGCGTTGAGGAGTTGGTAGTACCGCACGGGTGCGAGCCCCAGCCGCTCCCGTATGGCCCGCTCCTTGGCCCCCGGGCTCCCCCACCCCTGCCGCTCCAACGCGAGGATGGCCTGCTCACGCGTGTCGAGGCTGTCCATGGAACGACGGTAACGGACGGCACCGACAGCGGGTCGGACAGCACGGGGCGCAGCCCCTGCGTCTCGGCAGGCGATCGCGTCGATCACCCGGCCGGTGACCACGTCACCGCCCGCCCGCTTCGGCGTCCGGTCCGCCGCCCGGCGACCCTCAGGGACTCGGTGCGGTCAGGTACCGCTGGATCGTCGGTGCCAGCCATGCCACGATCTCCGCCCGCGCCAGCCCTGTTGCCTGCGGCATCCGCAGCACGTACCGCGTGAGAGCGAGCCCCAGCAGCTGCGACGCCATGAGGGCCGCCCGTGCCGGGACCTGCTCGGGGTCGGGGCACACCTGCCGGGCGACCGGCAGCAGTTGGTCCCGCAGGATGCCCTGCATGCGCTCCGCCCCGGCCTGGTTCGTCACGCCGACCCGCAACAGGGCGGTGAGGACCTCGTTGTTCTCCCACATGTCGAGGAAGTGCTCGACGAGGATCTGCCCCGCGTCCTGCCGGCGGTCCGCCCCGCTCACGTCCGGCAGCCGCAGGTCGATGGCGACGGCCGCCGCGAAGAGGCCCTCCTTGTTCCGGTAGTACCGCATCACCATCGACGGATCGATGTTCGCGTCCTTGGCGATGGCGCGGATGGTGGCTCGCTCGTAGCCGTCGGTCGCGAAGCGCTCGCGGGCCGCGGCGAGGATCGCGCCGCGGGTGGCGTCAGAGCGGCGGGGGGCGCCGGAGCCGGGGGCCGGGGAGGTGCTGTCACTGCCGTTCACGCCAACAAGCGTAGGCCAACGCACGTAGGTGAACAAGCGTTGGCCAACAACTGTTGACATGCCTCTCGGCGCGTCGCTACTTTCGTCAACGAGCGTTGGCCAACGACTGTTGGCCAACAGGTGACGGCAAGCAAGCGTTGGCAACAGGAGGCCACCATGAACGGCACCGCTACCCACCGCACCGTGATCGTCGTCGGCTCCGGCCCCACCGGCCTCCTGCTCGCCGGGGACCTCGCCACGGCCGGCGTCGACGTGACCCTCCTCGAGAAGCGGCCGCACAGGATCAGCAACCTCTCCCGCGCCTTCGGGGTGCACGCCCGCACCCTGGAGCAGCTCGACGCCCGCGGCCTCGCCGACGAACTCCTCACCACCGGCGACACCATCACCGGCCTGCGGCTCTTCCGCCGCCTCTCCCTCGACTTGAGCAGGCTGCCCTCACGCTTCCCGTTCCTGCTCATCACCCCGCAGTACGAGGTCGAGCGGCTCCTGGAGCGGCGGGCCCGACAGGCCGGGGTCGAGTTCGCGTATGAGAGCGAGGTCATGGGGCTGCGGCAGGACGACGAGGGGGTCGACCTCGACGTGCGCGGCCCGGACGGGGCGGTCGTCACCCGCCGGGCGGCCTACGTCGTCGGCGCCGACGGTCACCGCAGCGCCGTGCGGGAGGCGGTCGGCCTGGACTTCCCCGGTGTCTCCGTCATCAAGTCGCTGGTCCTGGCCGATGTCCGACTGGCCGAGAAGCCCGAGGACGTCCTCACCGTCAACGGCCGCGGCGACGCCTTCGCGATGATCGCCTCCTTCGGCGACGGCTGGTACCGGGTCATGGGCTGGAACCGCCGCAACGAGGTCTCCGACGACGCCCCGCTCGACCTCGACGAGGTCAAGGAGATCACCCGCCGCGCCCTGGGCACCGACTACGGCATGCACGAGGCCCGCTGGCTCTCCCGTTTCCACAGTGACGAGCGCCAGGCACCGCACTACCGGGTCGGACGCGTCTTCCTCGCCGGGGACGCCGCGCACATCCACTCCCCGGCCGGCGGGCAGGGCATGAACACCGGCCTCCAGGACGCGGCCAACCTGAGCTGGAAGCTCGCCGCGGCCGTCCAGGGCCGGGCACCCGAAGGGCTCCTCGACAGCTACGAGGCCGAGCGCCACCCGGTCGGCAGGGCGGTGCTGCGCAGCAGTGGCGGACTGGTCCGGCTGGCCCGCGCGCGCAATCCGCTGCTGCGTGCCGCCCGCGCCCTGATCTCCGCGTTCGTCGACATGGCCCCGCCGGTCCAGCGCAAGGCCCTGGGTCAGATCACCGGGATCGGCTACGCCTACCCCGCCCCCCGCGGCGCCCACCACCTCACCGGCACCCGCGCCCCCGACGTCGCCCTGAAGGACGGCCGGCTCCACGAGGCGCTGCGCGGCGGCCGGTTCGTACTGATCACTCCCAGGACCTACGAAGGCCCCGGTGTCCGCGAGGGGTGGCTGACCGTGGAGCGCTGGGCGGGCGACCGCCGGACGACCGTCCTGGTACGGCCCGACGGATACGTGGCCTGGGCGGCGGAGGACGGGGACGCGGCGGGAATCGAGGAGGCCGTGGCTCGGCATCTGGGCTGACCCACCCGGTCGGATCACCCGGCGTCGCGGGATCGGGCCGGTCGAGAGGCGCCGCGCCTCACGGCCGGGCTGATCCCCACGAAAGGGCCCTCAGTCCCCCTGCTCGGCCGCCGTCGCCGTCTCCTGCAACCGCTCCAGCACAGCCCGCGGCTTCGCGTTGGACGACACCGCCGTCCCTATCTCCCGCTTCACCGCCGCACTGACCTCCGCCCAGGACGTCTTCCCGGCGGGATACAGCTCCGCCGAGGGGAGTTCCGTCAGGAACGGCGTGAGGTCGGCGGCGTCCTCGTCCCCCGCCATCGCCTGCGACGCCGAGGACGTCACCGGCAGCAGGTCGTATTCACGGGAGAACGCGAGAACGTTCTTGTCGGCGTAGACGTAGTCGAGGAAGTCGCCGATCTCCTCCTGGTGCCCGTTCTGTTTGAACGCCATCATCCAGTCGGTGACCCCGAGGGCCGACCGCGACCGCCCCGCGCGCCCGGGCAGCGCGGCGGTGCCGTACTCGATGCCCTTGTCCTCGGCCGTCTTCATCAGGCTGGGGTGCCCGTTGAGCATCCCGACGTCCCCGCGCGCGAACGCGGCGAACGCGTCGGCGCGGTTCAGCTTCGCCGGTGCGGTCGGCCCGGTGAGGCCCTTGTCGACCAGCTCGTTCTTCAGCCAGGTGAAGGTCCTGACGTTGTCCTCGGAGCTGAGCTGGTACGTGCCGACGTTGTCCACGTATCCGGCCCCGCCGCTGAGCAGCCACTGCATGGTCTCGGCCTGGGCCTCCTCGGGCCCCAGTGGCAACGCGTACGGGGTCTTGACCCCGGCTCCGCGGAGCGCCTCCGCGTCGGCGGCCAGCTCGCTCCAGGTGCGCGGGGCGTCGTCGAGGCCGGCCTTGGCGAAGAGCTTCTTGTTGTAGAAGAGCACGCGGGTGGAGGCGGCGAAGGGCATGCCGTACGAGACCCGCCGTACCTTGCCCGCGTTGGCGAGCTGGCCGAGGAAGTTGGCCTGGACGGGTATGGAGAGCAGGTCGTCGACCTCGTAGAGCTTGCCGGCGGCGGCGTAGTCGGCGTAGGTGCCGATCTGCGCGATGTCGGGGGCGTGGCCCGCGTCGACCATCTCCTTGACCTCGCGGTCGATGTCGTTCCAGGAGTGCACGGTGACGTCGATCCGGACGTCCGGGTGGTCCTTCTCGTACGCCTCGACGAGGTCGTCCCAGTACTTCTGGGAGCTGTTGGCCTTCGAGTCGCCGTAGTCGGCGGCCACCAGTGTGAGGGTGACCTCCGAGCCGTCCGCCTCCCCGGCGCCGCAGCCCGCAAGCGTGGACATCAGCCCCAGCGCGGACAGGGCCGCGATCGTCGAGGTGGTCCTGATGTGGGTCTTCGTCCGCCGCTGTCGCACTCGTCCTGCCCCAAACCTGTCGCACTTATCGAACGGGCTTCGAACAAACCAGCCTGGACCACAGGCCCGCACCCAAGCCCGTTAATCCTTCAACTTCCCGAACTTCCTCATAAGGTCTACACCACGTGAGTGGACTAGACCTCTTGAGGGTACACGGGCCACACTGTCCCCCGTGAGACATGTCATCGCCCTCGATGTGGGCGGCACCGGGATGAAGGCCGCGCTGGTCGGTGCGGGCGGCGAGCTGCTGCACCAGGCGCGCCTCGCCACCGGCCGCGACCGCGGGCCGGACGCCGTCGTCGCGTCCATCCTCGACTTCGCCGCCCGGCTGCGCGCCTACGGCGAGCGGCACTTCGGCGAGCCCGCGTCCGCCGCCGGTGTCGCCGTGCCCGGCATCGTCGACGCCGAGCGGGGCGTCGCCGTCTACGCGGCCAACCTCGGCTGGCGCGACGTACCGCTGCGCGCGCTCCTCGCCGAGCGGCTCGGCGGCATACCGGTCACCCTCGGCCACGACGTGCGCACCGGCGGTCTCGCGGAGGGCCGGGTCGGCGCGGGCCTGGGCGCCGACCGCTATCTCTTCGTGGCGCTCGGCACCGGTATCGCCGGCGCGATCGGCGTCGAGGGCCGGGTCGAGGCGGGCGCCCACGGCTTCGCGGGCGAGATCGGCCATGTCGTCGTACGCCCCGGGGGAACGCCCTGCCCCTGCGGTCAGCGCGGCTGCCTGGAGCGTTACGCCTCGGCCGCGGCGGTCAGCCAGGCATGGGCCGACACCACCGGCGACCCCGGCGCGGACGCTGCGGACTGCGCGCGGGCCGTGGAGTACGGCGATCCCCGGGCCCGGGGCGTGTGGCAGGAGGCGGTCGACGCCCTCGCCGACGGCCTCGTCACCGCCATCACCCTGCTGGACCCCCGCACCCTGATCATCGGCGGCGGTCTCGCCGAGGCCGGGGAGACCCTGTTCGGCCCGCTGCGCGCCGCCATCGAACACCGGGTGACCTTCCAGAAGGTCCCCGTGCTCGTCCCGGCCACCCTCGGCGACACGGCGGGCTGCCTCGGCGCCGGCCTGCTGGCCTGGGACCTTCTGATGGACACCACTCCCACGACCCCGACGGACGCTTCGGAGGCAACCCCCTGATGCCAACCCAGCAGGACTTTTCCGCTTCCGGTCCGAGCGGCACCCCTGAAGGGGCGCGGGGAAGCGCGCGACAGGCCCCCGCACCCCCGCGGTCGCCGTCGGCAGCGCGGCCCTACGTCCTCGAAGGCGTCCGTGCCGTCCTCCCCACCGGCATCGTGGAGAACGGCCGGATCGTGATCGACGGCGACCGGATCGCCGAGCACGCCCCCGCCGACGCCCCCACGCTCGCGACCCACGGCCTGTGGGCCGTCCCCGGCTTCGTCGACCTCCACAACCACGGCGGCGGCGGGGCCTCCTTCACCTCGGGCACGGTCGAGGACGTGCTGCGGGGCATCCACACCCACCGTCTGCACGGCACCACCACCCTCGTCGCCTCCACCGTCACCGGCGACATGGACGGCCTCGCCCACCGCGCCGGGCTCCTCTCCGAACTCGCCGAGCAGGGCGACATCGCGGGCATCCACTTCGAGGGCCCGTTCATCTCCCCGTGCCGCAAGGGCGCCCACTCCGAGGCGCTGCTGCGCGACCCCGATCCTGCGGAGGTCCGCAAGCTGGTCGACGCGGCACGTGGCAGGGCCAGCATGGTCACCCTGGCCACCGAACTCCCCGGCGGCCTGGACTCCGTACGGCTCCTCGCCGAGCACGGCGTCATCGCGGCGATCGGGCACACGGACGCCACGTACGAGCAGACCGTGCGGGCCATCGAGGCGGGTGCGACCGTGGCCACCCACCTGTTCAACGCGATGCCCCCGCTGGGCCACCGCGACCCCGGCCCGATCGCGGCGCTCCTGGAGGACGAGCGGATCACGGTCGAGCTGATCAACGACGGCACCCATCTGCACCCCGCCGCCCTCCAGCTGGCGTTCCGTCACGCGGGCGCCGAGCGGGTGGCGTTCATCACGGACGCGATGGACGCGGCGGGCTTCGGCGACGGCCGCTACATGCTCGGCCCGCTGGAGGTGGAGGTCGCCGACGGTGTGGCCCGTCTGGTGGAGGGCGGCTCCATCGCCGGCTCGACCCTCACCCAGGACCGCGCCTTCAAACGGGCGGTCACCCTCGACCGCCTCCCCGTCGAGTCCGTCGTCGCCGCCCTGTCCGCCAACCCGGCCAGGCTCCTCGGCCTGGACGACCGGATCGGCTCCCTGGAACCGGGCAAGGACGCCGACGTCGTCCTCCTCGACACGGACTTCACGCTCAAGGGCGTCCTGCGCAAGGGGGAGTGGGTGGTGGACCCCTTCACCGACCCGACCGGTCCGCCCGTTCGTTGATGTGACGTGCGGAGTGCGGCGGTTGGCCCCCGGGGGACTGGGCCGGCCGTCGCTCTTTTGGCATGATCGAGCCTCCGCAAGAGCTGTCGCCGAGCGCATGCTGATGTCAACGAGGACCGAACGCGTCGCGCCGTCGAATGCGAGGGGGCCCCGGGTGATCCTCACGGTCACGCTGAACACCGCTCTCGACATCACCCACCGCGTACGGGCACTCAGGCCCCATGCCACGCACCGGGTCACCGAGGTGATCCAACGCCCCGGCGGCAAGGGCCTGAACGTGGCCCGGGTACTGGCGGCCCTCGGCCATGAGGTGACGGTCACCGGCTTCGTCGGCGGCGGCACCGGACGCGCCGTCCAGGAGGGGCTCACCCGGACGCCGGGCGTCGTGGACGCGCTAGTCCCGGTCGCGGGTGCGACGCGCCGGACGATCGCGGTCGTCGACGCCGGCGGTGACACGACTCAGCTCAACGAGCCCGGCCCGCTCATCACCCCGGCCGAGTGGTCCGCGTTCCAGCAGACGTACGAGGTCCTGCTGCGCTCCGCCTCGGCGGTGGCCCTGTGCGGCAGCCTGCCGCCGGGGGTGCCGGTGGGCGCGTACGCGGGGCTGATCCGCACGGCACGCACCCTGGCCGTCCCCGTCCTGCTGGACACCAGCGGTGAGCCGCTGCGGCGCGGGGTGGCGGCGCGCCCCGACGTGGTGAAGCCGAACGCCGAGGAACTGGCGGAACTCACCGGCTCCCACGAACCGTCCCGCGCGGCACGTGACGCCCGCCGCCGCGGCGCCCAGGCGGTCGTCGCCTCCCTCGGCCCCGACGGTCTCCTCGCCCACACACCCGAGGGCCACTGGCGGGCGGTCCCGCCCCGCCGCCTCCGCGGCAACCCCACGGGCGCCGGCGACGCGGTGGTCGCGGGCCTCCTGTCGGGCCTGGTCGAACACCTCCCCTGGCCCGACCGCCTCACCCGAGCGACAGCCCTGTCGGCGGCGACCGTCCTGGCCCCGACGGCGGGCGAGTTCGACCCCGAGACCTACGGGGACCTGCTGACGCGGGTGACGGTGACCGGGGAGGTCAGCGCGGCCTGAGAGGGCTTGCTCAGCCCTTGGTCAGGTAGAGCTGGTCGATGTTCACATCGCAGTTGTTGCCCTGCTCACACGAGATCTTGACCTCGTTCGTGCCCTCGTTGAGCTGCACGGACGCCCAGGTGTACGTCCAGCCCTTCTTGTAGTCGCCCTCGGGCGCGTTCGCAAAGTTGCCGAGGTTGAGCGGGCGGCTCTGAACCGTGCCGTTGACCGTGAGGGTGGCGTTGGCGGCCTTGCCGGGCACGCCGTACACCACGTACAACCTGTACGAGCTCTTCTTCGGCACGTCCTCCATCTTCCACGTGACGGACGACCCGACCGAGTTGAAGTTGCCGACGTAGAAGCCGCCCTCGGACTTCGCGCCGGGGATGTCGGAGGCGACCTTGGCGTTGCCGCCGAGTTGGAGGGTCTTGGCCTCCGCCTTGGGGAGTTCGCCGGGCTGCTGCTCGGTCTTCTTGGTCGTCGACGGGCTGGGCTCGGTGCTCTGGTCGGCCGTCGGCGCGGTCGAGGGGCCGCCGCCGGCGTTGTCGTCCGCCTTGTCGTCCCCGCCGATCATGGCGACGCCGATGCCGATCACCACGGCGGCCACGACGGCGATCGCGCCGATCAGCAGCCCCTTGGTGTTGGGGCCGCGCCCGCGCCCGCCGCCCCCGCCGCTGCCGTACGCCTGCTGGCGGGTCGTCTGGGCGCCGCCGGAGAAGGACTCCGGGGCCTGGTAGTGCGCGTTCGGCTGGCCGTAGCCGTTCTGCTGGGGGACCTGGCCGAACGCCGCGGTGGGGGCCTGCGAGGCGGGGGTCGGCTGCTGGGTCTGCTGCCCGTACTGGCGTTCACCGACCGGCCGCACCCGGTTGACGGCGTTGGGGTAGCCGTAGCTTCCCGTGGGCGGCTGGGCGCCACGGGCCTGGCCGTCGGCGTAGAGGTAGCCGAACGGGTCGTCGTCCTCGGGCGTGCTCGCGCCGTTGTTGCCGGGCGTCATCCCTAGGTCTCCTCAGCGGTGCGGTACATGCGGCGTACGGGTGGCGGTTCTTGCAACGGGGGTGTAGGAGAGCGAGCCTACCCGCTCATCCTGAGCCAAACGGGTGACTCCGACCTCGTGGCCTGAGTCACCGTCGCGCCGGAGGACCGGTCATCCGGGCCCTCACCAGCGCGTTTCCCGGGTGGCCGGGCTACTGCCCGGCTCTGCTCATCCGGCCCGGCGATGCTGTTTGGGACGAGATCGTTTCTCGACGTACATCCGCTCGTCAGCCGATTTCAACACCTCGTCCGCCGTCATCCCGCAGTGTGCCCACCCGATGCCGAAACTGGCGCCGACGCGCATCGCGCGGCCGTCGACCCGGATCGGCTGGATGATCTCGTTGCGCAGGCGTACGGCGAGGTCCTGGGCGTCGGCACGGCCGAGCCCGTCAGCGAGGACGACGAACTCGTCACCGCCGAGCCGGGCGACGGTGTCGCCGTCGCGGACGCCCCGGCTGAGCCGGCGGGCCACCTCGATGAGGACGGCGTCGCCCGCGTTGTGCCCGAACCGGTCGTTGATCGACTTGAACCCGTCGAGGTCGCAGAAGAGCACCGCGAGCCCCTTGGTGCCGTCGTCCCGCTCGTTCTCGGGCGCGACGGTGTGCACATGGTGGTCGAAGGCGTCGTACGGCCCAGGGGCCGCGTGGAAGTCGAAGGTGTGCCCGCCGTTCGCGGCGGCCTCGTACGCGTCGAAGGACGGGTGCGGCTGCTGGGCGGCCGGGTGCTGGGCGATCCCGAACTCCCCGTACTGCCCGAAGCCGTCCGCGTAGCCGTCCCCGGTGTTGTCCCCGAAGTTCTCCCCGAACGTGGCGTCCATGGAGTCGGCCGCCGCACCGGCCGGCAGGGCGTGGGGGCGCTGGCAGAGGCGGGCGGAGAGCCGGGAGCGCAGCTCCGCGGAGTTCGGCAGGCCGGTCAGCGCGTCGTGGGAGGCGCGGTGGGCGAGCTGGAGCTCGCGGCGCTTGCGCTCCTCGATGTCCTCGACGTGGGTGAGCAGGAAGCGGGGCCCGTCGGCGGCGTCGGCCACGACGGAGTTGCGCAGGCTGACCCAGACGTAGGTGCCGTCGCGGCGCCCGAGCCGCAGCTCGGCGCGGCCGCCCTCGGCGGAGGTGCGCAGCAGGGTGCCGATGTCCTCGGGGTGGACGAGGTCGGAGAACGCATACCGGCGCATGGCGGACGCGGGCCGCCCGAGGAGCCGGCACAGCGCGTCGTTGGTGCGCAGGATCCGGCCGTGCTGCTCGCCGCCCATCTCGGCGATGGCCATACCGCTGGGGGCGTACTCGAACGCCTGCCGGAAGGATTCCTCGCTGGCCCGCAGCGCCTGCTGCTCCCGTTCGAGCCGGACCAGTGCGCGCTGCATATTCGCACGTAGACGCGCGTTGCTGATCGCGATGGCGGCCTGGAAGGCGTACATCTGGAGCGCCTCGCGCCCCCAGGCGCCGGGGCGGCGGCCGTTGCGCGGCCGGTCCACGGAGATGACCCCGAGCAGCTCACCGCAGGAGGCTCCGCCGGCGCCGGGGGTGTACATCGGCGCGAAGAGGCGGTCGGAGGGGTGCCACTCGTCCTCGAAGCGGGGGGCGGGCCCGTCGGTGTACCACTGCGGTACGTCGTCCTCGTCGAGGACCCAGCCCTCGGTGTGCGGTATGAAGCGCAGGTCGCCCCACGCCTCGCCCATGTTCAGCCGGCGGTCCCAGGAGGTGCGGGAGCCGACGCGGCCGGTGATGAGGGCCTCGGCGGCGGAGTTCCCGGAGAGGGCGGCGACGACGAGGTCGCCGTCGGGGCGGACGAGATTGACGCAGGCAAGCTCGTACCCCAGGCCGTTGACCACACCGTCGGCGACGGTCTGCAGCGTGTCGGCCAGGCTGCGTGCGGTGTTCATGTCCGCCATCACCTGGTGCAGCTGCCGCAGCGTCGTCAGACGGACGTAAGGCTCCGACTCGGTTTCCATTCGCCCTCCCCCCGAGATCTTGTGGCAGCTCCAGGCTCCAGGGTTGCTATCCGGCGTAACTCATGGGCTTACTACCGCTTACAGTTCCTGCTTACAGCTTGCAGCGTCACCGCCACTGAATCACAGCGCGAAGCCCACTCGGTACACAGGGTCAACAAAATATGGCTCCTGTGACTCAAGTCACAACAAAACATGAGCAATTGAGTGGAGTTTATGCGTTTCCGCGGTGCGCATCCTGAACAGAATTCAGGACTCTGTGTAGGCCCTGTGAGCGGCGATGACCGGGTGCGGTGACGGGGTAGACAGTCTCTTTTGAGCCGGAGCGGCCCGGGCGTGACGGGCCTAGGTCGCAGGACCGGCGCGAAGGTGGATCTCTGGCCGGATGTGGCGGTCGGGGGCGGCGGATTAGCGTGCCGACGTGCCGAAGCCCTCCGTCTCCTCCACGCCCCGTGTGTCCCCGTCGCACGCGTCCCCGCCCCGCGCGTCCCCGCCCCAGGTGCCCCCTCCGCATGCGTCCCCGACCCACGCGTCCCCGCCCCAGGTGTCCCCTCCGCATGCGTCACCCACCCAGGCGCCTCCCGCACCCCTGGCGTCTCCCGCGCCCCTGGTGTCTCCGGCGCCCCAGGCGGCTCGTTCGCCCCTCGCACCCCCTGCGGATCGTCTTCCCCTCCCGGGCGGGCATGCTGAGGGGGTGAGTGAAGACGAGTTCCGTGCCGCGATGTCCCGGCTGGCGGCGGGTGTGGTCCTGGTGACCGCGCACGAGGCGCAGCCGGACCCGGAGGGGCCGCGCGGCGAGGACGTCGGCATGACGGCCACGTCGTTCATGTCGGTGTCCCTCGACCCGCCCCTCGTCCTGGTCAGCCTCCGTGAGGGCTCCCGGATGGACGACCTGCTCGCCGAGCAGCCGCTCTGGGCCGTCTCCGTCCTCTCCGAGCACCAGCGCACCATCGCGGGCCGCTTCGCCATGAAGGGCCGCGTCAGCGACCGCCTGCTCTTCGAGTCGGTCCCCCACACCCACGGCCCCCTCACCGCCGCGCCCCTGATCACGGACGCCCTGGCCACGCTCGAATGCCGCACCGAGGAGCGCGTGCCCGCCGGCGACCACACCCTGGTCATCGGCCGGGTCCTGGACACGACGGTCCGCGGCACGGAGGGCGGCCCGCTGACGTACTTCCGGGGCAGGTACCGCCAGTTGGGATGAGCGGGATCATTCCCCACCGCAGACAGCAAAGAGGGGCAGAGGCGAACGGAGACTCGGGGCACCCTCCGGCCACCCCTCCGGCCAGGGGCGCGGCCCCGGCCAGGCCCCCTGGGGAACGGTTTCAGCCACGCCGCACCCCCGCCTCCCCCGCTGCCCACCGCCCCCCCGCTTACCGGCGAACCGAGCATTCGGTAGGCGCCGGACCGCAATTGCGCCGACGCGCCCCGGCCCACCGAGGGGAAATTCCCGGGCACTCGTCAGCAACGCCCCGTCGCCGTGATCACCCCATTCCGCCGCCACGGCCATAACGGATCAGGCCCACCGACCCGGCACCACCGAATCGCGATTCCGCACGCGGAAAAAGACCGGTCAGGACGGCCCCGTAAACGCCGCGTGAACCGGCCGCAGCCGAAAGAGGACTCAGCCCCAATCCCGCCCGGACCGCCCCCGTTTGGTCTCGGAGCGCTGCTTCTTCTGCCGCAGCCGCCGCTCGTTGATGCCCTTCGGGATACGGGTCGGCCGACGCGGCTTCGGCGGCGGCGCGGTGGCCTCCGCGAGAAGCGCCGCCAGGCGCACCGCGGCGGTCTCCCGGTTTCGCCACTGTGAACGGTGCTCGGAGGACCGGACGCTGACGACCCCGTCGACGAGCCGCCCGGCGAGCCGCTCCAGCGCGCGCCGCTTCCACACCTCGGGCAGCGCCTCCGTGTTGGCGAGGTCGAAGCGCAGCTCGACCTGTGAGTCACTGGTGTTGACGTGCTGTCCGCCGGGACCGGAGGACCGGGAGAAACGCCACATCAGCTCGGCCTCGGGAACGGAGACGGAGCCGCGGATGGTGAGGCCGCTGGAGGGTGACCCCCCAGGCCCCCGGGAAGGACCGGACATACCCCCATGGTCACCCGGCCCCGCCACGGAAGTCACCCGCTTTTCCCCACCCCGGCCGTCCACGGCACCCCCCGGCCGTCCCCCGCAGGCACGGTAAAGAAAGTAAAAACCCCTGGAACCTCTGGCGCCCCTCTCTGCGTTCATAGGGGTACAGGTAGCTTCGTCCCCGGCACGAAGCCCGTAAGGCACGTACGCAACGAGGGAAGGACTCCCAACCATGGCTGTAAGCCTGTCCAAGGGTGGCAACGTCTCGCTCACCAAGGAGGCTCCGGGCCTGACCGCCGTCACCGTGGGCCTCGGCTGGGACGTCCGCACCACCACGGGCACCGACTTCGACCTGGACGCCTCCGCCATCGCGGTCAACACCCAGGGCAAGGTGTACTCGGACGCCCACTTCGTCTTCTTCAACAACAAGCAGACCCCGGACCAGACCATCGTCCACACCGGTGACAACCGCACGGGCGAGGGAGCGGGCGACGACGAGGCGATCAACGTCAACCTCGCGGGCCTCCCCGCCGACGTCGACAAGATCGTCTTCCCGGTCTCGATCTACGACGCGGAGAACCGCTCGCAGAACTTCGGCCAGGTCCGCAACGCCTACATCCGCATCATCAACCAGGCCGGCGGCGCCGAGATCGCCCGCTACGACCTCTCCGAGGACGCCGCCACCGAGACCGCCATGGTCTTCGGCGAGCTCTACCGCAACGGCGCCGAGTGGAAGTTCCGCGCCGTCGGCCAGGGTTACGCCTCCGGCCTGGTCGGCATCGCCCAGGACTTCGGCGTCAACGTCTGACGCGCCGCCTGAGAGCCACCCCCGAAGGCCCCGCCCGACCTCACCGTCGTCCGGGGCCTTCGGCGTCACACCCGCCACTCCCCCGCGTACTGGATGTGCAGCCGGCCGGGGACACCGCGGCGGGCGCGTGTGCCCGGCCAGGGACCCGAGGTGAGTTCCACACAGTCGTGGGACGGGGGCGGGTGGTGGTGGGCGTAGGCCGGGGCACGGGTGACGAGGGCACGGAGAGCCGTGCCGTGTTCGCGGAAGGCGGTGGCGCTGCCGACGACGAAGAGGGTGTGGGCCGCGAGGTCGAAGACCAGGTGGTCCCGGTAGGCCGGGTAGGTCCGTCGCCGGTGGTCGAGGGCGGTCTCGTCCGGGAAGTCGTCGTCGGGGGTGGCCGCCGTCCGGGGGCTGCCCCGGCCCAGCCTGGCCCGTACGTCCTTCCACGACGCGGTCGGGAACCGCAGGCTGTGGTGGGCGAGGACGAGGTCCAGGGCGACCGGTTCCCCGCGGCTCGTGAGGCCGTCGGGGGCCGGGTTCGCCCGGATCGGCAGATGGATCAGTGACCGCGCGGAACGCGCGGCCAGCGACCACAGGGCGACGAGTTGTTCCGCGCCGGGCCGGTCGACGTACATCGACAACCAGTGGTGGTCGTCGCGCAACGCCAGGCGGGCCGGCGCGGACGCCGACGCCGGGGAGGGCTGGACCACCCGGAACTCCTCGCCACCCAGCCGCACCTTGTGCACGCGCACGCGCTGTTCCACACGCCTCCTCGGTCCGCCCACGCCGGGACGCACTGTAGACCGGTCGTGAGCTGGGGGTCTCCATGTTTTCGGTGCCCGGTCCCGCTCCGCTCCGCGGGGCGGTGTCCGACCTCGTCGGTAGCGTGCGGGGCATGCTGCTGCTCGAAACGCTCCGCACCGCCGAGGACGGGACCATCCCCGGCCCCCTCCTCGCCGAACTCACGGCGCTGCACGCCTCCAACCGAGCCTTCTACACCCTCAGCGGCGACTTCCCGGACCCCGACGACATCCGCCCCGAGCAGGTGAACGCCGCCCTGGCCATGGAACTGGCCAACCCGGACGTGGAGATCCTCCTCGCACGCGACGACACCGCCACCGCCACCGCCACCGACGCCGACGCGTACGACACCGGCAGCGAGAGCGACAGCGGCCACGGCAGCGCCCTCTCCCCGGCCGACCCCAGGCGCACCCCGCCCCTCGTCGGCCTCGCCATCACCCTCGCGCACCACCCCGACCCCGCCGACCCGGACCCGTGGATCGGGCTGCTGCTCGTCGACGCGGCGGCGCAACGGCGGGGCCACGGCCGACGGTTGGCTGACCTCGTCGAGGCACGGCTGCGGCGGGCCGGCCGCACCGCCGTACGTCTCGCCGCGCTCGACAACAACCCCGGCGCCCTGGCCTTCTGGACCTCCCTCGGCTACGAGGTCATCGCCCACCGAGGAGACCGCCAACGCGGCCGCCCCTGCACGGTCCTGCGCAAGCCCCTCCACCCCGAGGGCTCCGAAGGCCGCGAGGACCCCGAGCCGCCGTCACAGCCGCCGGCATCAGCATCGGCATAAACGCGGGCGCAGACACGGACACAGGCGCAGACGCAGAGGCAGAGGCAGAGGCAGAGGCAGAGGCAGACGTAGACGCAGAGGCAGGCGCAGAGGCAGAGGCAGAGGCAGAGGCAGAGGCAGGCGCAGGCGCAGGCCACGCCCGCCTCACTCCTCCTCCGGCTTCCCCTCCCCGTACAGCCAGTCCTCCCAGACCGGCGTCAGGTCGGCCTCCGGGGCCGTCTTCTCCGCGTGCTTCTCGGCGTACGCGACGAAGTCCGCCGTGCTCGCGTTGCCGTGGCGGCGGGCCGTGGCCCAGCCCTTGAGGAGGTCGAAGAAGGCGTCGTCGCCGACGGCCTCACGGATCTTGTGCAGGACCATCGCGGCACGCTCGTAGACCGGGCTGTCGGAGAGGTGCTCGGCGCTCGGCGGCTCCGCGGGCGGGAACGCCCAGACCGCCTTGCCGGCCTCGGCGTCGTCGAAGTACTCGCCCTCGTAGAGCGCGTCGAAGGTCTCCTGGGCGGTGTCGCCCCCGTGGTCCTCCTGCCACAGCCACTCCGCGTACGTGGCGAAGCCCTCGTTGAGCCACATGTCCCGCCAGCTCTTCGGCGTCACGGAGTTGCCGTACCACTGGTGGGCCAGCTCGTGGACGAGCAGGCTGGTGTCGGGGGCGCCGGGGAAGACCGGCCGGTTCTGGGTCTCCAGCGCGTACTCCACGTCCTCCTCCCGCTCGACGATCGCGCCGGTGGAGGAGAAGGGGTACGGGCCGAAGTTGATCTCCGCCCACTCGATGACGTCCGGGATGCCGTCGAGGACCTCGCGGCTGCCCTCGGCCTCCTCCGGGTCGACGGCTATGTACACCCGCGGTGTCTTCTCGCCCACCGGAGGACGCCGGATCTCGTACGCGCCGATCGCGACGGTGGCGACGTAGCTCGCCATCGGTTCGGCCGAGTGCCAGGCGAAGGCCGTACGGCCGTTCTTCGTCGACTCGCCGCGCAACTCCCCGTTGGAGACGGCCTGGAGGTGCTGCGGGACGGTGACGGTGATGTCGTACGTCGCCTTGTCCGAGGGGTGGTGGTTGCCGGGGAACCACGCCATCGAGCCCGTCGGCTCGCCGAGCGCGAGCGCCCCGTCGGCCGTCGGCAGCCAGCCCTCCTGCGAGCCGTCCGGGTCGGTGATCGTCCGCGGGCTGCCCGAGTAGCGGACCGTCGCACGGAACGTCTTCCCCTTCTCCAGCACCTTCGCCGGGCGGACGGTCAGCTCCTGGCCCGCCCGCTTCCACCGGGCTCCGCGACCGTCGACGGTGACGGACTCGACGTCCATGCCCTTCAGGTCGAGGTCGAACGCGCTGAGATCCCGCGCGGCCCGCGCCGTGATGACGGCCTTCCCCTCGATCCGGTCCTTGCGATCCTTCCGGTCCTTCCGGTCCTTCCGGTCCTCGCGGCCCTTGTCCCGCTCGACGTCGACGTCAAGGGTCAGGGCGTAGTGCTTGACGTCGTAGCCGCCGTTGCCCAGCTTCGGGAAGTACGGGTCGCGCAGTCCGGCGGCACCGGGCCTGCCACCGCCGTGACCCGAACCCGCCCCGGCGTCCGTGCAGGAGGTGAGGCTGAACGTCAGGGCTGCGGCGAGCAGCGCGGCAGGGACAACCGGTAAGGATCGGGACACATCCAAGATCCTAGGCGGACATGACACCATCGCCTACGTGCTCGACATCGGCTACGCCCTCTCCAACCGCTTCCCCGACCCGCCGCAGACGGACTACCGCCGCGCCGACGTCCACGCGCTGCGGCACGACCTCTTCTGCGGTGACGTCTACCTCGCCGACACCAAGGAGGACCGGGAGCTGTCCACAGCCTGGGGATGGGTGCCGGTGCTGGACTTCGCGTGGGCGCTCTGCGACATCGTCGAGCGGCTGGACCGGGACCCGGCGGGCTCCCGGGCCTCCCGGCCGCAGCACGCGGAGCTGGACTTCACCGAGTCGACCGACCGCATGCTCTTCGAGCGCCGCTTCGGATGGGTGGACATCGAGGCCGACTGGATGCCGGCCGAGGAACCCCCGCTCACCTTCTCCCACGCCGAACTCCGCAGGGAGGCCCGGGACTTCCTGCACGACCTCGTCGCCGATCTGTGCGACCTGCACGAGGACCTGGCCGACAACCCGGCGATCTGGACCCTCCAGGCCCGCTTCCCCAGGCTGGACTAGGCCCCCGGAGGCCCCCCGGCCCCGGAGCCCGCCCGCCCCGGTCGGCCGGGGGCCGCTCACCCCTCCACCCGTATCCCCATGGCCACCGCCAGCACCGGGGCCAGATCCATCAGCTGCGCCGCGCTGATCACCGCCCCCGACAGCCGCTCCACCCCGCGGGTGATCTCCACCGAGGCGGCCCCGCGCAGGTCGACGTCCGTGAGGGTCGCCCCGGTCAGGTCGGCGCCCTTCAGCGCGCATCCGGCGAACTCGACGCGCTCCAGCCGCGCGCCGCCGAAGTCCGGCTCGACGAGGACACAGTCCTCGAAGACGACGTCCTTGAGCCGGGCGTCGCGCAGGTTCAGATAATCGATCTTGCCGCCCCGGACCAGCACCCGCTCCAGCACGGCCCCGTGCGCCTGCACGCCACCGAGCCGGGCGTCCACCAGCTCCACGTCACGGAAGGTGGCCTCGGCGACATCCGTGCCGACCCCCCGTATGCCGGTGAGCAGGCAGTCGAGCAGCCGGGCCCGGCGCAGCCGGGTCTCGTCCAGCGCGCAGCCCGTGAGCGCGCAGTCCATGAAACGAGCGCCCCCGCCGTCCTGCCCGGCCAGGTCCCGCTCGCGGAACTCTAGCCCGTCGTAGTCCCCGTCCGGCTCCAGCCCCGCGCCCTCGTACTCCTCCAGCACCGGCAACCGCACCTCCGGCCGCCGCGCCCCCTTCACCACCGACTTCGCCCGCACCATGCCCTCATCCTGCACCCCACCACTGACAACGGCCTCGACCTGCGTAAACCGCCCGCCCCCGGGCCGCCCGCACCCCCATGTCACATTTCGGCGCCCCCGACCGGTCGTACGAGCGGACCCACCCACCGAGACACGAGCGCGACCCACCCGCCGGGATCCGCGCGGCCCCGCCCGCGGACCACCGGCACCGACCCGAGGAGCACGGACCATGCAGCGCACGCCCATCCACCGGACCATGCAGCGCACGCCCATCCACCTCACCGTCATCGGCGGCGGCTTCGCCGGCCTCACCGCGGCGATCACCGCCGCCGAGTCGGGCGCCCGGGTCACCGTCTACGAGGCGCACCACACGCTCGGCGGCCGGGCCAGGACCGCCGAGGGGCCGTACCGGACGAACGAGGGACCGCACGCGCTCTACAGCGGCGGCCCCCACTGGACCTGGCTCGGCCGCCGCGACCTCATCGGCCCGCTCGCGCCGCTCCCGCCGCTGGAGGCGTCCCGGCTGCGGCTGCACCACAAGGGCGTCCTCCGCCGTACCCCGCCGTTCGGGATGCTGCGGCTGCTGCGCCCGCGCCGTACCGGCGGGCGCGCCCCGGTCGACGTCGACTTCCTCACCTGGGCGACCGAGCAGGCGGGCGAGGAGGCCGGGCGGGCCGCCGCCAACTACGCGGCGGTCGCGCTGTTCCACCACGACCCGGGCTCCCTCTCCGCCGCTTTCGTACAGGAACGGCTGCGCCGGGCCACGAAGCTGCCCCCGGAGGCGCACTACCCGCGCGGCGGCTGGGCGAGCGTCATCGACCGGATGGCGGCCCGCGCCTGGAACCTCGGCGTACGCATGGAGACCCTCAGCCGGGTCGACAGCCTGGACGACGTACGCGGCCCGGGCCGGGGCCCGGGACTCCCGCCCGGCACCGGGCGGCCCGTCCCCGTGTCCGGCGGCCCCCGCCCCGGCCCGGTGATCGTCGCCACCTCCCTGGACGCCGCCCGCCGCCTCCTGCGCGACGACTCCCTGACCTGGCCCAGCGGCCGTACCGCGCTCCTCGACCTCGCCCTGCGGACGCGCCGGGGCGACGCGTTCGCCGTCTCCGACCTGGACGCACCCGGCTGGATCGAGCGCTTCACCGCGCAGGACCGCACCCTCGCCCCGGCCGGTGAGCAGTTGCTCCAGGGGCAGTTCCCGATCGCGCCGCACGAGTCGCGCGCGGACGGGGTGGCCCGTGGAGAGCACCTGCTGGACCTGGGGTTCCCGGGCTGGCGCGACCGGGTCGTCTGGCGGCGCGAGGCGACCTCGAACGGTCGTACGGGCGCGGTCGACCTGCCCGGCACCAGCTGGCGCGACCGGCCGGCGGTGGACCGGGGCGACGACGTGTACCTCGCGGGCGACCAGGTCGCGGCGCCGGGCGTGCTGTCGGAGGTGTCGTTCAACAGCGCCCTCACGGCCGTCTCGCTCGCCCTCGGCCGGCCGTCGGGCAACTCCCTTGACCTCAAGCAAGCTTGAGGTTGAAAGCTGGGGTCATCAGCGACAGCGCAGACCCGAGGGGGAGCCCTTCATGCACGCGATCCGTCTGCACGCCTTCGGCCCGGCCGACAACCTCGTCCACGAGAAGACCGAGGACCCCGTGCCCGGCCCCGGCCAGGTCCGTGTCGCCGTCGCCGCGGCCGGCGTACACCTGCTCGACGCGGCCCTGCGCGAGGGCCACCCGGGGCCGGGGCCCGCACCGGAACTGCCCACGATCCCCGGCCGCGAGATCGCCGGGGTCGTCGAGTCCCTCGGCGAGGGCGTCGAGGAGTCCTGGCTCGGCAAGCGCGTCACCGCCCACCTCGGCTGGGCACCCGGCGGCTACGCCGAACTCGCCGTCACGGAGGTCGGGCGCCTGCACGAGATACCCGAGAATCTCGACTTCGCCGAGGCCGTCGCGATGATCGGCACGGGCCGTACGGCGATGGGGATCCTCCTCTTCGCCGACCTCGGCCCCGACGACGTCGTCCTGGTCCCGGCCGCCGCCGGCGGTATCGGCACCCTGCTCGTGCAGTACGCCAGGAACGCGGGCGCCACGGTCATCGGCCTCGCCGGCGGCCCCGCGAAGACGGCCCGGGTCGCGGCGAACGGCGCCGACCTCGCCCTCGACTACACGGACCCCGCCTGGCCGGAGCGGGTCGCCGCGTACCGGGGGAAGGTCACGGTCGTCTTCGACGGCGTGGGCGGCGAGGTCGCCCGCGAGTCGGTCGCGCTCCTCGCGCCCGGCGGCAGGCACCTCGTCTTCGGCTGGTCCGCGGACGGCATCAAGGGCGGCGGACCGTACGTCGTCGAAGGCGTCACCGTGTCGGTCCTGGGCGAGGAGATGCGGCGCCGGGCGGGCGGCCCCGACCCCATCCGCACCCTCGAACTGCGCGCCCTGGCGGAAGCCGCCGCCGGCCGTCTCACCCCGGCCGTCCACCGCTTCCCCCTCGCCGAGGCGGCCGCCGCCCACCGCGCCCTGGAGAACCGGGGCACGACCGGCAAGGTGGTGCTGGAGCCGTGACCACACCCGGCGGCCACAACCGTCAACTCCACCCGCCGCCCCCGCCGTCCACGCGGGCCGCGCCCCGACACCCCCGCCCCGAGTCCCCCCGACCCCCGCCGCTGGTGGTCCCTGGTCGCCGTCGCGCTCACCCACCTGATGGTCATCCTCGACGCGACGATCGTTCCGGTCTTCTCCACTGCCACCGCCGGGGTCGCCCCGCACGACGCGGGCGTCACCTCCGCGACCGTCAACACCGCCCAGCAGGTGGGCGGTTCCGTCGGCACGGCGCTGCTCAACACCATCGCCACCACCAGCGCAACGGCCTACGCCGCCGCCCACGGCGGCACCGCCGCCACCGCCCGCGACGGCGTCGTCCACGGCTACACCAGCCCTGTGGTGCAGCCGCGGCCATCCTCCGCGTCGCCGCGCCCTCGCCGCGACGATGATCAGGGCGAAGGCCCCGCGCCGCACCGCCACTTCACCGGGCCGGCGGGGGTGACCCGGCCCGCGTCAGTGCCACCACCGCGTCAGTGCCGCCACCGCGTCAGTGCCGCCCCGCCACCCGGTCCGCCCAGCGCGCCAGCCGTGACGACTCGGCGCGCTGCGAGGCCGTCTCGCGCCGGTCGGCGGTGCGGTACGTCGCGTACATCCCCTGCACGCCCGCCCAACGCAACGGCTCCGGCTCCCACTTGCGCACCCGGTGGTTCACCCACGGCAGCGAGGTCAGCTCCGTCTCCCCGCCGCGCCCCGAGTCCCGCAGGACGAGGTCCCGCAGCGTGCGGGCGGCGAGGTTGGCGGTGGCCACACCGGAACCGACGTAGCCGCCGGCCCAGCCGAGGCCCGTCGAGCGGTCCAGGGTGACCGTGGCGCACCAGTCGCGCGGCACCCCGAGGACACCGGACCAGGCGTGGGCGACCTTCACCCCGGTCAGCGAGGGGAAGAAGCGGACGAGGATCTCGTACAGCGCCTCGATCGTCGCCGGTTGCGTACGCCCGTCGTTGTCGGTCCGGGACCCGAAGCGGTACGGCACCCCGCGCCCGCCGAGAGCGATCCGGTCGTCGTCGGTGCGCTGGGCGTACATGTAGGCGTGGGCCATGTCGCCGAGGGTCTCCCGCCCCTCCCAGCCGATCGTGGCCCACTGCTCGGCGGTCAGCGGCTCGGTGGCGATCATCGACGAGTTCATGGGCAACCAGGTCCGCCTCTGCCCCTTGAGGTTCGCCGTGAAGCCCTCCGTGCAGCGCAGCACATGGGGCGCCCGGACCGTCCCGTACGGGGTGACCGCGTGCCCGGGCCGGATCTCCGTGACCGGCGTCAGCTCGCGCACGGTCACCCCGAACCCCTCGACGAGGTCCGCCAGCCCCGTCACCAGCCGCACCGGGTCCAGCCGGGCCCCGTGCGGCGTCCACGTCGAGCCCACGGCACCCGCGACCCGGATCCGCTCGGCGGTCTCCCGGGCCCCGTACAGCTCGCGGTCGTCCTCCCCGTACGCCACCTCGTGCTCGTGAAAGGCCCTGAGCCGCGCCAACTGGGCCGGTGTGTAGGCGACTTCGAGGACTCCGCCCTGGTGGACCCCGGCGTCGACGCCCTCCTCCGCCGCCACCCGCACCACTTCGGCGACCGTGTCGTTCATGGCCCGCTGCAACCGCACGGCGGCCTCCCGCCCGTGCAGCCGGGCGTACCGGTCCCGCCCGGCGATCCCGTTGTAGAGCCAGCCGCCGTTCCGCCCGGAGGCCCCGTAGCCGCAGAACCGCTGCTCCAGGACGACGATCCGCAGCGACGGCACGGCCTTCTTCAGGTAGTACGCCGTCCACAGCCCCGTGTACCCGCCGCCGACGATCACGACATCGGCGGTCGCGTTCCCGGTGAGCGGCTCCCTGGGCGCGGGGATGCCGGCCTGCGCGTACCAGAAGGAGATCCCGCCGTTGACGGTGGAGGCGGTCGCGTCCGTGCTGCTCATGGCCGGACGCTAACCCCTGCCGACGGACCTTGTCTCCTTCGGATTCCGTCGCTCCCACCGCCTCGGAAGGCCGGAAAAACAAGGGATTCCCCGCCGCCGCGCGCGTAGGGTCGCCCGCGTGATCGATGTTCCGGAGGCACTGGCCGAGACCCAGGCGGAGATCAACGGAGCGGCGGGCCGGAGGTTCGTCGCCGGGCTCCCCCGGCTGACCGCCGCGTTCCTGGACCGCTGGGGGCTGCGCCTCGACGGCCGCCCCATGCACGGCATGTGCGCCCTGGTCGTCCCCGTGGTCGACACGGCCGACGGCACCCGGGCCGTCCTCAAGCTGCAGCTCCTCGACGAGGAGAGCGAGGGCGAACCGGTCGCCCTGCGCGTCTGGGACGGCGACGGGGCCGTACGGCTCCTGCGGTACGACGACGAGACGGGCACGATGCTCCTGGAACGCCTCGACCCGGCCCGGATGCTGTCCCACGAGCCGGACTCCCGCAAGGCCGTCCTGGTCATCGCCCGCCTGCTGGCCCACCTGACCGCGACCCCCGCGCCGGCGGGCCTGCGGCGCCTGTCCGACATCGGGGCGGCCATGTTGAGGCGCACCCCTTCCGTACTGGACCGGATCGCGGCCCCCGGGGACCGCCGGCTGATCGCCGACTGCGCCGCCGCCCTGCGCGAGGTGCTCGACGAGCCCGGCGACCGGCTCCTCCACTGGGACCTCCACTTCGACAACGTCCTGGCCTCCGACCGCGCCCCCTGGCTCGCCATCGACCCCAAGCCCTTGGCCGGCGACCCTTGCTTCGATCTCTGGCCCGCCCTGGACAACCGCTTCGACCCCGACGAGGTCCGCTGGCGCTTCGACGCGATGACCGACGTCCTCGGCCTCGACCGCCGACGGGCCGGCGCCTGGACCCTCGCCCGCGTCCTCCAGAACGCCCTGTGGGACATCGAGGAGGGCCGCGACCTCCAGCCGGACGACCTGGAAATCGCCCGCCGTCTGCGCTGAGCGCCTGGCTGGGAGCGGCCGGTGCCGGGCCGTGCGCCGGCCGTTGCGCCCTGAGTTGGTCGTGCCGCACCTCTTGCAAAGGTCCGGACCAACCGCTACCCATATCTGTTAGGAAGGTTTCCTTCTAGTTGCAGCACCACAGGCACCCCAAGCACCCCAGGCACCAGTGCACCCGTCGACCCCTCGACCCCTCGACCCCTCGACCGCCAGGAGCCCCCATGAGACCGGCACGATCCCTCCTGCTCACCGCCGCCCTCCTCCTGCTCGGCCTCCCCCAGACCACCCAGCCCACCCAGGCCGCCCCCCGCACCGCCCACACCAACCCAACCGCCCGGGTCGCCACCCCCGTGGCCGCGAACGGCCAGCTCAAGGTCTGCGGCACCAAGCTCTGCAACGCCCGCGGAAAAACGATCCAGCTGCGCGGCATGAGCACCCACGGCCTCCAGTGGTACAGCCAGTGCGTGACCAACGGCTCGCTGAACGCGCTGGCCACGGACTGGAAGGCCGACGTCCTGCGCATCTCGATGTACATCCAGGAGGGCGGCTACGAGACCGACCCGCGCCGCTTCACCGACCTGGTCCACGCGGCGATAGAGCAGGCCACGGCCCGCGGTATGTACGCGATCGTCGACTGGCACATGCTCGACCCCGGCGACCCGCACCAGAACCTCGCCCGCGCGAAGACGTTCTTCTCCGAGATAGCCCAGCGCCACCGCGACAAGAACAACCTGCTGTACGAGATAGCCAACGAGCCCAGCGGAGTGAGCTGGTCGCGCATCAAGAGCTACGCCGAGCAGCTGATCCCGGTCATCAGGGCCAAGGACCCCGACACCCCGATCCTGGTCGGGACCCGGGCCTGGTCCTCACTCGGCGTCTCGGAGGGCGCGAACGAGTCCGAGGTGATCAACAACCCGGTGAACGCGTCCAACATCATGTACACGTTCCACTTCTACGCGTACTCGCACCGGGACGAGTACCTCCAGACCCTCTCCCGCGCGGCGGACCGCATCCCCGTCTTCGTCACCGAGTTCGGCACGCAGAACTACGCGGGTGAGGGCGCGAACGACTTCGCCATGTCGCAGCGCTACCTCGACCTGCTCGCCGCGAAGAAGATCAGCTGGGTCAACTGGAACTTCTCCGACGACGAACGCACCGGCGCGGTCTTCAAGCCGGGCACGTGCGAAGCCAACGGCCCCTGGACCGGCACGACTTCCCTCAAACCGGCGGGCACCTGGATCCGCGACCGCATCAAAACCCCAGACGACTTCTGACCACGCCCCACCCCGAACAACGACACGCCCCCCGGGCGCCGAAGCCGACCCTGACTCCGACCCGGGGGAGCCGAGACGAATCCCCAAGCCCGTTGGTTGAACGCTCAGTTGCCGCCGGACGGAACTCCACCCCCGCCCGGGACGGTTCTGGTCGAGTACCTGCTGGGTCTGGAGCTCGCCGATGCCGGCTTCGACCGGCCGTGCGCGCACGGACTCCACGATCGTGCTGTCCGCCGCGCTGCAGATCAACGGGCTGGTACGGCTCGGTGAGACCCTGCGGGCCGCGCTGAACAGCGTGGCCGCCTGCGAGCCGGAGTGGCTGGCCCGCCGGGCTCCGTCCGACTGGTTCGACCGGTACGCAATGCGGTTCGAAGACACCCGCCTGCCCAAGGGCAAGACCAAGCAGACAGAGCTGATCGAGCAGATCGGCGCCGACGGGCTGAGCCTGCTGGCGGTCCTGCACACACCGGATGCCCCCACGTCCCTGCGGCTGCTTGACCGGGTGCAGACCCTGCGGCAGATGTGGATACAGCACTACGTCGTGGACGACGGGCAGGTCCGCCGCCGTGACCTCAAGGACCGACACGGACGCGCGGGGGAGCGTGAAGCGCGGCATCTTCCGGGACGGCTACAAAGTCCACCTCACCGAGACCCGCGAGCCGGACAGCCCGAACCTGATCACACACGTCACCACCACCGACTCCACCGTCCAGGACGTACGCCTGGTCGGCCCGATCCATGCCCACCTCGCCGAGCGCGACCTCCTGCCCGGCTGGCACCTGGTCGACGCTGGCTACGCGACAGCCCGGGAAGTGGTCACCGCCCGCCAGGACCACAAGGTCGACCTGGTGGGCCCGATCCTCGCGTCCACCAGCTGGCAGACCAAGGACGGCGGCGGCTTCTCACAGGCCGACTTCACCATCGACTGGGACAACCGGCGGGTGACCTGCCCCAACGGCAAAACCACCAGCCACTGGAGGGAATGCAAGGCCCGGGAGCAGTGCACCCGCAACAGCAAGTCGGACGTGGGCCGCCGGATCACCCTCCGTCCGCAAGCAGAGTATGAGGCGACCCAGCGGGCGCGGGCCCAGGAAGACACCCAGTAGGGTCAATGCCCGCCCACCCCCAGGGCCCGCCGTCCGCTTCCTGTCACTTCAGTCAAGCTAGGGGTACGTGAAGTAGGTCAACAGCACCTCTGGCGACCAACGAGTGCAGGTGGTTGCTGCGGGAGGGTTGTGGCGGTAGCAAGCAGCTACCTTCACCGAGTATGTGTTGTAGGGATCGCCGCGCATGTTTGTGCAGTGCGCCGCCGCCAGGGTGACCCTGCTCACCACCTGCCTACCGCCTGGCGTCTTGTACTTCTGCTCGGAGGTCCGTGAGGGGCAGTTGATGCTCCAAGAGACCTTGTAGTAGCTGGCCGACCAGTAACCGCCGATATAGAAACTAACTGAGTCCCCGCATCGGCTGAACTGCGTGCCCAGGGACGGGCTCTTGTCAAACTTCCAGCGGGGAGGCTTACCGCCTACAGTTTGACCTCCATTCGCCACCCCGTTTACGTACTCACACGGCGCGGCCTTGGTGAGGCGGGGCGCCGCCAGCGAGTCACCGGCCGCAGATACCTCAGGGGTGAGCAGAGGGCTACAGGCCAGGGCACCAGCTGCGAGGGAGCTGATCGCCAATCGGCGCGACGGGAATGTCAGAAATGCCTTCATGATCTCTTGCCCTTTCCCGAGGCCAACCTCGCAGCGGGCGCTGGTCCGCTCATATTGGCCGGCACATAGAGATGCAGGGGAGCCACTCAGATGGGTCACCGCCGGCCCTGAACTGCTTGGGCGAGAAGAGGTCGGTGAATTCCCCTAGGCAAGACAATCGTTTCATCAGTCCCCCCATGATCGCATCTCTACATAAGCTTCAAGGTCGGCTGCGTCTCGGCGCACGGCTTGCCTTGTTTGAGGGGTGGGTACATGTTGCTGCGCTTGCCCTCCCACACGCCATCTCGGCCTAACGCTTCTTGGGTGTGAGTGAACATGACTCGGGCCATGCCCTTGCAGGCTTGAACCGCCAGGGATTCCCAAGCCAGTTGACTTGGCTCATTGCCACGACGCCGTATGCCCTGCCACTCAAGTGGTCGCCTGCCGTGCGGCACGGGCGGCGGCCGGGCTGGAGTGGGGCGGAGACAGACATCCGATGCGTTTGATCAGTCAAGCGGTGTTGGGGAAGGCGGTCTGCTCGTCGTAGGGGATGCGGTGGGTGAGGCAGTGGTGCAGGCAGCCCAGTAGGCGGTTGAAGAGGTTGCGTTGGGCTGCGACGTGTCGGTCTTCGGCTGCGCGGCGGCGGTCGTAGTGGGCTCGTGCTCCGGGGGAAGCGGTGAGTGCGGCGAAGGCCCATATGTAGCCGGCTGAGGCGAGACGCTGGTTCTTGATGTGTCTGGCCAGGACGGTGGTCTTGCGTCCGGAGGATCGGGTGATGGGGGCGGATCCGGCGTATGCCTTGAGTGCGCGTGGGCTGGTGAAGCGGGTGTGGTCGTCGCCGAGTTCGGCCAGGACGCGGGCGCCGGTGAGGGCACCGAGGCCGGGGAAGCTGGTGATGATCTCGGCGTCCTCGTGGGTGGCGAAGGCGGCGGTGGTGGCTGCTTCCAGGTCGTCGGCGCTGGCGCAGGCCGCATTGAACTGCCGCAGCAGAGCGAGCGTTTTGGTGCCCATGACCTGCTCGATCGTGGGCGGCTGGTGCATCTGCGGCACGCGGAGCAGGGCGTGGAGTCGTTCGACTTCACATGCGGCCAGCCATGGTCGGAGACCAACCTCGACCGGCATTCCCTCACCGTCACCGGCCAACTCATCCAGGACGGGTGGGAAGTCGAGGCTTCCGAACCGAAGACCGACAGCGGGTTCCGCGTCGTGGCCCTGGACGACGACACCGTCGGCGTGCTGCAGCGGCACCGCAAGCAGCAGGTGGCGGACCGCGAGGAGTGGGGAACAGCCTGGGTCGAGACCGGGCTCGTCTTCACCCAGGAAGACGGCTCCTAGCTGCACCCCGGGACGGTGACCGACCTCTTCGAGCGCCTCGTTGCCGCCTCCGGGCTCCCGCCGATCCGGCTGCACGACCTCCGCCACGGCGCGGCCACGCTCATGCTCGCCGCCGACATCGACGTGAAGATCGTCTCGGACAGGCTCGGGCACAGCGACACCCGGATCACGCGGGACATCTACCAGAGCGTCCTGCCCAGGTCGGCAAGAACGCAGCCGAGGCCACCGCCAAGCTGGTCCCGCTTCAGCGGAAGACCGCGGCGGAGGAGGCCGCCCGCAAGGCAGCGAAGGCCGCCAGGAAGGCCAAGGACAAGGCGAAAGCCGCGACCAGGGCCAAGGGGAAGGCCAAGCGGAAGAAGCCCCGGAAGTAGGGCGCCGGACCGCTCCGCTCACGCATCGCTCACGCAAGCCATCTCGCAGCGCCCCGGCCGTGTGACGCGTCACGCCCCGAGTAACAGGAAGCCCCAGGTCAGCGGCTATCTGACCTGGGGTTTCTCGGAGCCCCCTGTCGGATTCGAACCGACGACCTACGCATTACAAGTGCGTTGCTCTGGCCAGCTGAGCTAAGGAGGCGTCGCCCCGCGCGGGGGCGCCCGTGCAGTGTACCCACGTCAGGGCGCGGGACCGTCGAAAATTTCCGCGAAGTTCACAGGGGTCGAGGTACTGACAGACGAGGTGAACGCCAGGTACCGTCCTGAGCCAGTCCCTCGCATGGACTACACCACCGTGGAACCGTCCCCGGTGGATCACCACCTTTACTCGGATCGTCCGGCACGTTCCTGCCGGTGAAGGGGGTCTACGACCCATGGCCACTGTCACGTTCGACAAGGCGACCCGGATCTACCCGGGCTCCACCAAGCCCGCCGTCGACCAGCTCGACATCGCGATCGAGGACGGCGAGTTCCTCGTCCTGGTCGGACCGTCCGGTTGCGGCAAGTCCACCTCCCTCCGCATGCTCGCGGGCCTGGAGGACGTCAACGGCGGCGCCATCCGCATCGGCGACCGCGACGTCACGCACCTGCCGCCGAAGGACCGGGACATCGCCATGGTGTTCCAGAACTACGCGCTCTACCCCCACATGACCGTCGCCGACAACATGGGCTTCGCCCTCAAGATCGCCGGCGTCAACAAGGCGGAGATCCGGCAGAAGGTCGAAGAGGCCGCCAAGATCCTCGACCTCACCGAGTACCTGGACCGCAAGCCGAAGGCCCTCTCCGGCGGTCAGCGCCAGCGTGTCGCCATGGGCCGCGCCATCGTGCGTGAGCCCCAGGTGTTCCTCATGGACGAGCCGCTGTCGAACCTCGACGCCAAGCTCCGCGTCTCGACCCGTACGCAGATCGCGTCGCTCCAGCGCCGCCTCGGCATCACCACCGTCTACGTCACCCACGACCAGGTCGAGGCCATGACGATGGGCGACCGCGTGGCGGTCCTCAAGGACGGTCTGCTCCAGCAGGTCGACACCCCGCGCAACATGTACGACCGCCCGGCCAACCTCTTCGTCGCCGGCTTCATCGGCTCCCCGGCCATGAACCTGGTCGAGGTCCCGATCACCGACGGCGGCGTGAAGTTCGGCAACAGCGTCGTCCCGGTCAACCGCGACGCCCTGAAGGCCGCCTCCGACAAGGGCGACCGCACGGTCACCGTCGGTGTCCGCCCCGAGCACTTCGACGTGGTCGAGCACAACGGCGCCGCCGCCTCCGCCCTGACGAAGGACACCGACGACGCCCCGGCCGGCCTCGCCGTCACCGTCAACGTCGTGGAGGAGCTCGGCGCCGACGGCTACGTCTACGGCACCGCCGAGGTCGGCGGCGAGACCAAGGACCTCGTGGTCCGCGTCAACGGCCGCCAGGTCCCGGAGAAGGGCGCCCAGCTGCACGTCGTGCCGCGTCCGGGCGAGACCCACGTGTTCTCGACCTCCACCGGCGAGCGCCTCTCCGACTGACCCGGACAGCACCTCCGCGAAACCACCGGCCCGGGATAAATCACCCAGGTTGACGAAGAGGGCCCCGCAGACAGCCTGCGGGGCCCTCTTCCATGCCCTCAACTACCCCGGCAAACCGGCTCATTTCGACCCGTGTGCGTCAACGCGCCACCTGGAAAGCGGCGCTGCGGCGTCCCCCGTATCGGTGACCTAATGTCGCCATATCACTACCCCGCGCTACCCTCACTCGCGTGAAGCACACCCACACCTACGCCCAACGGACGCGCCGCGGCCCCGGCCCCGCCCGCCGCATCGGCCGCTCCCTCGCCCTCGTCCTGCCCGTCGTCCTGGTGCTCTCCGGCACCCTCGCGGTCACCAGCGTCAACTGGTCGGGCTCCGACCCCTCCGAGTCGATCCTCGCCGCGTCGGACGTCTCCGCCCAGCGGACCTCCCCCCGCGCCAAGGCCCGCGCCCCGCACGAGCTGCTGCGCGACAAGCTCCTCGTGGAGCTCCAGGAGAAGAACCCCGGCGTCGCCCTCACCCACCTCCAGCAGGCCGTCAACGGCCGCCCGTCGCTGGCGAAGCACTGCACATCCATCGCCCGCGCCCTCGGCCGCGCCGCGGTCCGTGCGTACGGCCCCACCCGGGCCCAGTCGTACGCCCGCCCCGTCTGCGACACCTCCTTCGCGACCGGAGTCGCCGCCCTGCACGGCTGAGGACCGCCGCAAGGCACACACGAACACTGAGGGCCCGCCAACGGGCTCGCAGAAACACGGAGGAGCTCCAGGACGCCCAGGGCGCTCGCACCCCCGGTCCGCTCCCCCGGCAACGATCACCCGATACCGATCACCCAGGGCCGTGCTCCCGCGAACGGGGCGCCACGTACAGTTCGGGCATGACCGATCCGAACGCCGCGTCGCGCCCCGTTCAAGCCGTGGTCCTGGCCGGTGGCCAGGGCTCCCGGCTGCGCCCGTACACCGATGACCGGCCGAAGCCCATGGTCGAGATCCCCGGCACGGGCACCCCGATCATCGGCCATCAGCTCGCCTGGCTCGCCGAGGAGGGCGTCACCGACGTCGTCGTCTCCTGCGGCCATCTCGCCGACGTCCTGCAGAAGTGGCTGGACTCGGCCGACCTGCCCGTCCGCGTCACCACAGTCGTCGAGACGGAACCCCTGGGCCGCGGCGGGGGCCTCAAGTACGCCGCCGCGCATCTGCCCCACCCCGACCGGCCCTGGTACGCCACCAACGGCGACATCTGGACCCGCTTCTCGCTGCGCGACATGGCGGACTTCCACACCGAGCGCGACGCCGTCGCCACCCTCGCCCTCGCCCGTCCCCGTATCCCCTGGGGCGCCGTCAAGACCGACGGCTTCGGCCGCGTCACCGACTTCATCGAGGCCCCGCCGACGACGTACGAGATCAACGCCGGCGTCTACGTCTTCTCCCCCGAGTTCGCGGGCCTCCTCCCGGAACGCGGCGACCACGAACGCACCACCTTCCCCCGCCTCGCCCGGGAACGCCGCCTGGCCGGCTTCCCCATCCCCCAGGGCGCCTACTGGCGGGCGATCGACACGGCGAAGGACCTGACGGAAGCAGCGAGGGAACTGGCCACCCTGGGCCGCTAGGCCCTGTCGTCACCAGGGGCTCACCCCCCAAAGGGGCGGGGAACCGCGCGACGAGCCACGGCGGGCCCAGCGGCCGCCGACGCCCCGCACCCCCGAGCTGCCAGGCGACACCGAACACACCGAACACACCCGAACACACGGAACGGGCCCCGCAGGAAAATCCCCGCGGGGCCCGTCTCACCGCCTCGAAAGGCGACAGGACCTACCCGAGCAACCCTCCGACCAGCCCCGGCTGCCCACCGGAGGAGCTGCCCCCGGAACTCCCGTTGGAGCCACCCGACCCCCCGGTCGTCCCGCCGGAGGCACCCGCACCGCCGCTGGACGTCGGCCCCGCGCTCGTCGGCGCCTGCTCGACCGGAGCGGACTGCTGCGGCGGGGCCTGCCCCGCGGTGCCCTGCGTCTGGCTGGGCTGCCCGGTGGCCGCGCCCGCGTCCTGCGTCGCGTCCGGCGTCGTGGTGGCCCCCTGCGTGGGGCTCGCCGACGTCGCCCCGGCGCTCGGCGAGTTGGACGCGGACGGGCTGCGCCGCTCCTTGCGGCTCTTGCCGGGCTCACCCGGCAGCGGCGACCCGGGCAGTTCGTTGCGCGGCGCCTCCCCGGGCCCGGGGACGACGATCCGGTCGGCGTCCCGCACCGCCCCGCCGAGCACCGACCCGACGAGCAGGGTGAGACCGACGACGATCGCGGCGACGAGGGCGCCCCGGCGCAGCACGTACCGCCGCAGCTCCCAGATGTCGGCGCGCGGCCCGAGCGTGCGCCAGGCGCCGCCCGCGAGCCGCCCGTCGACGGAGTACACCGGCGCGCCCGCGATGACGAGCGGGGACCAGGCGGCGAGGTAGATGATGTCGGGCGTCTCGTAGACGGGGACGGTCTTCCAGCTGACGGTCACCAGCAGTGCGGCCGACAGCAGCACCCCGAACCCGGCGGCGACCCGCTGCCACAGTCCGAGGATGGTGAGAACACCGACGATGACCTGGGCGAACGCGATGACGAGCCCGGAGCCGACCGGGTGTTCGAGGGCGAACTGCCGCAGCGGCTCGGCGACGTCCCACGGGTGCAGCGTGTTGAGCCACTTCACCATGGAGCCGCGCTTGCCGCCGTCGAAGTAGTGCGGGTCGCAGAGCTTGCCCATGCCGGCGTAGATGGAGATGAAGCCGAGGAAGACCCGCAGCGGCAGCAGCACCACGCCCAGGTTCATCCGGCGGCCGGGGTAATAGCCGTGCCGCACCGGCTCGTTGCCGGAGCGGCGCCGCGTCCGCTCGTCGTCCGTGTCGCCGTCGTCGTACGCGTCGGCGAACCGTTCGTCGGCGTGGTCGTCCCGGACCGCGTACCCGGGTTCGTCGTACGCGCTGCCGACCTGGCGCATGGCGGGCAGCAGCCGGGTGCCGTCGGGGACGGCGTGGTCGCCGTGGGTGCGCTGGCTGCCGACGATGGGCGTCTCGACCGTCTCCACCGTCAAGTCGGCGTCGTAACGCGCGCTTTCCGCGCCGTACCGCGCGCCGTCGGCGCCGTAGCGGACGCTTTCGGCGCCGTATCCGCCGGTGTCGGCGCCGTATCCGCCGGTGTCGGTCTCCGTGACGCCGACGCGCGGGATGACCTGGGTGGCGCCGGCGTCCCTGACGGCCTGGAGGAGGCGGTGGGCCCCGGTGTCGTCCGGCGCGGACTTCCCGCTCCAGACGACCGGGCGCCGACGCCCGGCGGCGGGCGCGCCGGAGCGCACCGCCGTGCCCACGACGGGCATGCGCGCGGTGTCCTCGCCGGCGCTCAGGTGCCGTGCGATCCGCGGGGACGCCCGCGTGGAGGCGCCCAACTGCACGCGGAAACTCGCGTGGTTGACGATGACCTGCGCCGGATCGCTCGGCACCTTCACCATGCTCAGCGCGGGAGCGTCGTCGAATCCCGACGAGCGGTCCCCCGTGGGTGTGCGGGGTGTTCTGGTGTCCACACTCATCTAACCGAGTGACGTGTCGTTAGGACACTGCTTTGACCGCGCCGATCTGTCCGGACCGCGTCAAGGTGATCGCGAACACCCCGAACCCCCAGTTGAGGGCCCTGTCAGCCCCGGCGCCGAGCCGCCTCGTACAGCACAACTCCCGCCGCGACACCGGCGTTCAGGGACTCCGCGCCACCGGGCATCGGAATCCGCACCCGGAAGTCACAGGTCTCCCCGACGAGCCGCGACAGGCCCTTGCCCTCGCTGCCGACGACGATGACGACGGGCCCCTCCAGGGCCTCCAGCTCGCCCACCTCGGCCTCGCCGTCCGCGGCCAGACCGACCACGACGACACCGGCCTTCTTGTAAGCCTCCAGCGCGCGCGTCAGGTTGGTGGCGCGGGCGACGGGCGTACGGGCGGCCGTACCGGCGGACGTCTTCCACGCGCCGGCGGTCATCCCGGCCGCGCGCCGCTCGGGTACGACGACACCGTGGCCGCCGAACGCGGAGACCGACCGGACGACGGCACCGAGGTTGCGCGGGTCGGTCACCCCGTCGAGGGCGACGATCAGCGGGTCCTCGCCCTCGTCGAACGCGGCGGCGACCAGGTCCTCGGGGTGCGCGTACTCGTACGGCGGGACCTGGAGGACGAGGCCCTGGTGGTTGAGCCCGTTGGTCATGCGGTCCAGCTCGGGGCGGGGCGCCTCCATGAGGTGGATGCCGCCGCGCTCACCGGCGAGCTGGAGCGCCTCGCGCACCCGCTCGTCGTTGTCGATGAACTGCTGGACGTAGAGCGTGGTGGCGGGCACGCCCTCCCGCAGCGCCTCGACGACCGGGTTGCGGCCGACGACCATCTCCGAGGTGCCCTTGCCGCCGCGCCCGCGCACCACGGGGCGGCGCGCCGTCTGCTTGGCCTTGGCGTTGGCGATGCGGTTCTTCTTGTGCCCCTTGCGCATCTCGGCGGGCGGCGTCGGGCCCCTGCCCTCGAGCCCCTTGCGTCGCTGGCCGCCACTGCCGACCTGCGCGCCCTTCTTGCCGGACATGCGGCGGTTGTTAGCGGCCATGACCTACCCGTCTCCTGGAAGCGTTCGTACACATGCGCGTGTACGTCATTGAAGTCTCGTCTATGCAGTGTGCCGCCCGGAAGGCCGGGCGGCACAATCGATCAAGGTGATCGCGGGTCAGCGCGGACCGAGCGTCCAGCGCGGACCGTCGGGGCTGTCCTCGATGACCAGGCCCGACTGGTTGAGCTGGTCGCGGATGGCGTCCGCGGTGGCCCAGTCCTTGCGGGCGCGGGCGGCCTCGCGCTGCTGGAGGACCAGACCGACCAGGCTGTCCACGACGCCGTGCAGATCCTCGCCGCGGTCGCCGCCCTCGCCGGCCCAGTGGGCGTCGAGGGGGTCGAGACCGAGGACGCCGAGCATGGCCCGCACCTCGGCGAGGCGCGCGACTGCGGCCTCCTTGTCGTCGGCGGCCAGCGCGCTGTTGCCCTGGCGGACCGTGGTGTGCACGACGGCCAGCGCCTGCGGCACCCCCAGGTCGTCGTCCATGGCCTCGGCGAACGCCGGCGGCACCTCGGCCGCGGGCTCGACGACCCCGCCCGCCTTCTCGACGACCCGCTGCACGAAGCCCTCGATACGCGCGAACGCCGACTCGGCCTCGCGCAGGGCCTCCTCGCTGTACTCGATCATCGACCGGTAGTGCGGGGTGCCCAGGTAGTAGCGGAGCACGATGGGGCGCCACTGCTTGACCATCTCGCTCACGAGGACCGAGTTGCCCAGCGACTTGGACATCTTCTCGCCGCTCATGGTGACCCAGGCGTTGTGCACCCAGTACCGGGCGAACGTGTCGCCGAAGGCCTTGGCCTGGGCGATCTCGTTCTCGTGGTGCGGGAAGATCAGGTCCAGCCCGCCGCCGTGGATGTCGAACTCGCTGCCCAGGTACTTGTGCGCCATGGCGGAGCACTCCAGGTGCCAGCCCGGCCGGCCCCGGCCCCAGGGCGTCTCCCAGGTGGGCTCGCCCGGCTTCGCCGACTTCCACATGGCGAAGTCACGCGGGTCGCGCTTGCCGGTCTCGCCCTCGCCGGACGGCTGGAGCAGGTTGTCCAGCTCCTGGTTGGACAGCCGCAGGTACTCCGGGAACGACCGCACGTCGAAGTACACGTTGCCGTCGGCCTCGTAGGCGTGGCCGCGCTCGATGAGCCCGCGCATCATCTCGACCATCTCGGTCACGTGCCCGGTGGCACGCGGCTCGTAGGTCGGCGGCAGGCAACCGAGCGCCTGGTAGCCGTCGTTGAAGGCGCGCTCGTTCTCGTAGCCGATCGACCACCAGGGGCGGCCCTGGTCGGCCGACTTCGCGATGATCTTGTCGTCGATGTCCGTGACGTTCCGGATGAACGTCACGGCGTACCCGCGGTACTCGAACCACCGACGCATGATGTCGAAGTTGAGCCCCGAGCGGATGTGGCCGATGTGCGGGGCCGCCTGCACGGTGGCACCACACAGGTAGATCGAGACGCAACCCGGCGTGATGGGGTCGAAGTCACGAATCTGCCGGGCGCTGGTGTCGTACAGGCGAATAGTCACGCCTCCAGGGTAGTGGGCAACCGCGAGTGCGCTGCGCCGATCGGGGCGAAGGGCCACGATTTCGTGACACATGGCCACGCCGCCGGGCCGGGCGCCCTGTAGCTCGGGGGTGCGTGTGCGTCGGCGGGTGCGGGTCCGTGGGGGTTTCTCGCACGGTTCCCCGGGCCCCTGAAAAGCGCCCGGGGCGGCGCCCCGTGCTGTTAAAGGGCGCCACCCGATGAAGGCCGGACCGCAGGCCCATGCCTTCAGGGGCGTGGGGAACTGCGCGAGAAATCCCCCATGGACCCGCAGTCGCCAACGCACCCCGCGGCCCCGAGCCAGGCCGCGCTCAGACCCTCGCGACCAGCGCCGTGGCGACCGCCATCAGGCCCTCGCCGCGGCCCGGGAACCCCAGCCCGTCCGTCGTCGCTCCGGAGACGGACACCGGCGCTCCCACGACCTCCGACAGCACCTTCTGCGCCTCGTCCCGCCGCTTGCCGATCTTCGGTCGCGGCCCCACCACCTGTACCGCCACGTTGCCGATGACGAATCCCGCGTCCCGGACGATGCGCGCGGCCTCCGCGAGGAGGGTCACCCCGGACGCCCCGGACCACTCGGGCCGGCCCGTGCCGAAGTGCTGCCCGAGGTCACCGAGGCCCGCCGCGGAGAACAGGGCGTTGCACGCGGCGTGCGCCACCACGTCCGCGTCGGAGTGCCCGGCGAGGCCCGGCCCCTCCCCCTCCCATCTCAGCCCGGCGCACCACAGCTCCCGGCCCTCCTCGAAGGCGTGGATGTCGGTGCCGATGCCGACCTGCGGCAGGACCACCGCGGGGGTCGGGTGCGTCTCAGAACCCATCGTTCAGCCTCCTGCGGGCGAGGACCGCCTCCGCGAGGACCAGGTCGAGCGGGCGGGTCACCTTGAACGCCTCCTCGTGCCCGGGCACGACCACGACGCGCAGGCCGAGCCGCTCCACCATGCTCGCGTCGTCGGTGACCTCGCCGGTGACCGTCTCGTGCGCCCGCACCAGGGTCGCCCGGTCGAAGCCCTGCGGGGTCTGCACGGCCCGCAGCCGCGCCCGCTCCGGGGTGGCGACGACCGGCTCCGGCGTGCCCGGCGCGGCCGTCGGCTCGACCTCCTTGACCGTGTCGGCGAGGGGCAGCGCGGGCACCACGGCGGGCGCCCCGTCGCGTACGGCCTCGATGACGGCGTCGACCGTGTCGACCGGGACGAGCGGGCGCGCCGCGTCGTGCACCAGCACGATGTCGTAGCCGGGGGGCAGCGCGTCGAGGCCGAGGCGTACGGACTCCTGGCGTGACTCACCGCCGGGCACGACGAGGAAGTCGGTCCGCTCGGGCAGCGCGTGCGCGTCGAGCAGGGACTTGACCTCGGCGGCACCGTCGGGCGGTGCCACCACGATGACGAGGGAGACGGCACGGGACGCGGCCATGGCCCGTACCGCGTGGATGAGCATGGGGGTGCCGTTCAGCGCCCGAAGTGCTTTGGGGGCGCCCGGACCGAGGCGTACGCCCCGACCGGCGGCCGGGATCACGGCTGCCGTACGGGCTCCGGCGCCGGTCGCGGAAGGCGAAGGACGCGAATCGTCAGACATCGGTTCCTGTCAGGTTTGTGTGCTCGGCCTACGTGGGTATGGCCACAGCGTGCCGGGCGCGACATCTTGACCGGACCCCTTCCGTGACATCTGGTCGAGT
Organism: Streptomyces sp. NPDC030183; assembly: GCF_055573455.1. Lineage (NCBI taxonomy): Bacteria > Bacillati > Actinomycetota > Actinomycetes > Kitasatosporales > Streptomycetaceae > Streptomyces > Streptomyces sp. NPDC030183. The sequence continues at coordinate 78,398 of NZ_JBVIBK010000019.1, read as the reverse complement.
CAGCTGCCCGGGCCCGGCACGCTAAGTATCGGGGACTCCACCCCGTCGTACGGCATCCGGTTCCGTGGCCGGGTACGAACATGCCGCAGCGCCCGGCGACATTACCTACGTCATCGGGCACCGCGGCATTTACTGTGCTGCGCTGAGCGGCTGAGCGGGCTGGCTGCCTGCCTCAGTCAGTTCAGGACGCGAGGACCTCGTCCAGCAGGGCCTCGGCCTTGTCCTCGTTGGTGTTCTCCGCGAGGGCGAGCTCGCTCACCAGAATCTGGCGGGCCTTGGCGAGCATGCGCTTCTCGCCGGCGGACAGTCCGCGCTCGCGCTCACGACGCCACAGGTCACGGACTACTTCCGCGACCTTGATGACGTCGCCGGAGGCGAGCTTCTCCAGGTTTGCCTTGTAGCGACGCGACCAGTTCGTGGGCTCTTCGGCGTACGGTGCGCGCAGCACCTCGAAGACCCGGTCCAGGCCGTCCTGACCGACCACGTCACGCACACCCACGAACTCCGCATTGTCCGCCGGCACGCGCACCGTCAGGTCACCCTGGGCGACCTTGAGCACCAAGTAGGTCTTGTCCACGCCTTTGATCTGGCGAGTTTCGATGGCCTCGATCAGCGCGGCCCCGTGATGGGGATAGACCACGGTGTCGCCAACCTTGAACGTCATGTGACAGGTACCCCTTCCGTGGCTATCCAGGGTAACACGGATACGGCGTGTTCTGAATGGCGTTTTCGCAGGTCAGGGCATATCTCGGGGCTTGACAACAGCAACAGGAACGTGCTGCGAGGGGCGAACGGTAGTGGGTATTCGCAGGTCGGAGCGGCTCTCCGGGCGGAGTGAAACGCGTACGTTACACGCATCCGGAGGGGTCCTCGACTGTCCGAACGTCCTACTTTGTCCGCCTCCAAGTGTGCGACTTCCGTTACTCCGTTCGGTGGGCGGAGTCGGGTACGAGACGTTTCCGGAATTGATCAAGAACTTCGATCTCCCGGAGATGTCACGCCGTTACCGGATCGTGTTCCGGAGGGGTTCCGCGGCGGTTCCGGAGCGCTTCCGGAGGGGTTCCGGAGGGGTTCCGGAGCTTCTGGCGGCTGATCGGTTTTTCGCGGCCGTACGCATTCTCGGCGGAAATCGAGCGGCGGCCGGGAAGGGATCGGCGGGGGTTATGTGAATGCCGGGCGAGCGCGCGCGTGGGCCGTCCTCGGAATTGCTTCCGGTGACGCGCCGGGCACTTGGGGAGGGTCGGGTGCGGCCGCGACCGGGCGGCTCGGTAACCTAAGCCCGCTACCGATCACGTATCGCCCACGTTCAAGGAGTTGCCGCCGCCGTGAGCAGCAGCCTTCGACGCGGCGCACTCGCCGCCGCCGCCCTCGCGTTCTCGATCGCCTCGCTCGCCGCGTGCAGCGCCGGCAGCAACGCCCAGACGCTCCAGGTCAAGCCGGACAACGCGGCGACGACCGTCGGGGACATCAAGATCCAGAACGCGATCGTGGTCACCCAGCCGGACGCCGCCGCGAAGGGCCCCGCGGTCGTCTCGGCGACCCTGTTCAACAGCTCCACCACCGACCAGACGCTGGACTCCGTCGCCGTGGACGGCGCCGGCGAGGCCAAGATCACCCCGGTCAAGGGCGAGGGCAAGGGCGGCAAGGTCGTCGTACCGGCCGGCGGCCGGGTCATCCTCGGCGGCGAGGGCAACGCCTCCGCCGTCCTGTCGGACATCGGCTCCGCCGTGCGGAACGGCAACGCCCAGAAGATCACCTTCACCTTCAGCGAGACCGGTGACGTGAGCCTGCGCGCCTTCGTGGTCCCGGCCGAGCACTACTTCGAGAAGTGGGGCCCGAGCGACATCCCGGAGGCCCCGGTCACCAGCCCCAGCCCGTCCGACAAGGCATCGGGCTCGCCGTCCGCCTCCGGTTCGCCGGAGGACGGCACCGCCGAGGAGGAGGGCGCCGCCGCCGGTTCCTCCGGCTCGCCGTCCGCCTCCGAGTCCGAGGCGGCTTCCAGCCACTGAGCGCCGTACACCCGACGTACGCCGAAGGGCGGCACCCCGTGTGGGGGTGCCGCCCTTCGGCGTCGTTCGGACGGGCCGGCCCCGATGGCTCGCCGGCTCTCCGGTTTACGGCTTGCGCGTTGCGGCTTGCCGTTGCGGCTTACACGCTTACGGCTTGCGCGTTGCGGCTTACGGCTTACGGCTTACGGCTTACGGCTTACGGCTCGAACTTGTAGCCGAGACCACGGACGGTGACCAGGTATCTGGGCGCGCCCGGGTCCGGCTCGATCTTGGCGCGGAGGCGCTTGACGTGGACGTCGAGGGTCTTGGTGTCGCCCACGTAGTCGGCGCCCCAGACGCGGTCGATGAGCTGCATGCGGGTCAGCACGCGGCCCGCGTTGCGCAGCAGCATTTCGAGCAGGTCGAACTCCTTGAGGGGGAGGTCGACCTTGGAACCGGAGACGGTGACCACGTGACGGTCGACGTCCATACGGACCGGACCGGCCTCCAGCGCGGCCGGGGTGACCTCCTCGGGCTCGCCGCGCCGGCGCAGTACGGCCCGGATACGGGCGACGAGCTCGCGGGACGAGAACGGCTTGGTGACATAGTCGTCGGCTCCTATTTCCAGGCCCACGACCTTGTCGATCTCGCTGTCCTTGGCCGTGACCATGATCACCGGGACGTTGGAGCGGTTGCGCAGCTGCCGGCAGACCTCGGTGCCGGGCAGGCCGGGCAGCATCAGGTCGAGGAGGACGAGGTCGGCGCCGTTGCGCTCGAACTCGTCGAGTCCGTCGGGCCCGGTGGTCGCGATGGCGACCTCGAAGCCCTCCTTGCGGAGCATGTAGGACAGGGCGTCGGAGAAGGACTCCTCGTCCTCGACGACGAGCACTCGGGTCACGGAAGGACCTCCGGGGCGGGATGCGATTCGTACGGGGATGACTCGTTGTGCGGTTGTCCGTCCTCGTCGTCGTCGAGGTCCGGGTGGTGCGTGGCGCGGTCGCGGGACGCGCCCGCCTCCGGCAGCCTGAGGGTGAAAGTGGAGCCCTGGCCTTCGGAGCTCCACACCGTGACCTGCCCGCCGTGCGAGGCCGCCACGTGCTTGACGATCGCGAGTCCGAGACCCGTGCCGCCGGTCTGGCGGGAACGGGCCGGGTCCACGCGGTAGAAGCGCTCGAAGATGCGCTCCTTGTCCTTGTCGGAGATGCCGATGCCCTGGTCGGTCACGGAGATCTCGATGAGGTCCCCGCCGGGCGCGGACACCCTGCGGGCGGCTATGCCGACGCGGGTGCGGGCCGGGGAGTAGTTGACGGCGTTCTCGACGAGGTTGCCGAGGGCCGCGGCGAGCTGGCCGCGGTGGCCCCAGACCTTCAGCGCGGCGGTGCCGCCGGCGGCGATGGTGATCTGCTTGGTGCCTGCCTGGTGGCGGCAGCGGTCGACGGCCTCGGCGACCAGCTCGTCCACCCGTACGGGCTCGGCGTCCTCCAGCGGGTCGTCGTTCTGCACGCGGGAGAGGTCGATGAGCTCCTGCACCAGGTTGGTGAGCCGGGTTGCCTCGATCTGCATCCGCCCGGCGAAGCGTTCCACCGCCTCCGGGTCGTCGCTGGCGCCCATCACGGCCTCCGAGAGGAGGGACAGGGCGCCGACCGGGGTCTTCAGCTCATGGCTCACGTTCGCGACGAAGTCGCGCCGTACCGCCTCTATGCGGCGGGCCTCGGTGAGGTCCTCGACGAGGAGCAGCACGAGCCGGGAGCCCAGCGGGGCGACGCGCGCGGAGACCGCGAGGGCGTCGCCGCGACCGGTGCCGCGCCGGGGCAGGTCCAGCTCGACCTGCCGTATCTCGCCGTCCCGGCGGGTGTCGCGCGCCATCTGGAGCATCGGTTCGATGGCGAGCTTGCCGCCACGGACCAGCCCCAGGGAGTACGCGGCCGAGCTCGCCTTGACGACGGCGTCCCCCTCGTCGAGCACGACGGCGGAGGAGCGGAGCACGGAGAGCACGGTGTCCACGCCGGGCGGCAGCACCGGGTCAGTGTGCAGGGAGGTCCTGGTCGGACGCTTCTGCTCGCGCTCGCTGAAGCGGAACGCCAGCATGGCGATGACACCGGTGAGCACACCGGCGATCGCTGCCGCTGCGGCGACCGCCGCGTTCACGTCCATGCATCCAGGTTAGGCACGAGGTCGGACATCCCCACAGCACTCGAAGGGCGACCTCGAACACTCGTCGCCCAGAGTTCACCTTGGAGCCAGTGATGGTTCATTTGGGATGGCGGAAACGGACGCGTACAGGTCGGAACGTGGCGGCGTGGGGTTCATCCGGGCCCCCCGGGCCGGCATCCGCTCCTGCCCGGCGGAACGGCGGCCGCGCCTTCGCACGGGGCACGGCGGCCGGCGATGTGACGGCACGGCTCCCGAAACCGGAACCCGGCCGTCGCCCAGTGGTGGCGGTACGGCTTCCGGGCACGGAGGGCGGCCGTCACCGACGCGGTGGCGATGCGGCTTCTCCGGACGGGAGGCGGCCGTCGCCGACGTGGTGGCGGTACGGCTTCTCCGGACGGGAGGCGGCCGTCGCCGACGTGGTGGCGGTACGGCTTCTCCGGACGGGAGGCGGCCGTCGCCGACGTGGTGGCGGTACGGCTT
>NZ_JBVIBK010000019.1:0-73680 GCF_055573455.1 Streptomyces sp. NPDC030183 | reverse complement strand
GCTTCCGGAGAATGGGGGCACGGCCGTCGGTGTGGCGGCACGGCTTTCGGGCACGGCCTTTTCGGAAACGCACGAGCAGACGCACGTAAGAGAGGGACACCCTGATGCGGGACGCGTACCACGAGGAACTTGACTCGATCGGTGAGGGCCTGGTCGAGATGGCCCGCCTGGTGGGGTCGGCGATCGGACGCGCCACGACGGCGATCCTGGACGCCGACCTGAAGCTGGCGGAGAGCGTGATCGAGGCCGACCAGAAGGTCGACGACCTCCAGCACGGCCTGGAGGCCCGCGCGATAGCCCTGCTGGCCCGGCAGCAGCCGGTCGCGACGGACCTCCGTATCGTCGTGACCTCGCTGCGCATGTCCGCCGACCTGGAGCGTTCCGGCGACCTCGCCCAGCACGTGGCCAAGCTCACCCGGTTGCGCTTCCCCGAGCGGGCGGTCCCGCGCGACCTGCACGCCACGATCCTGGAGATGGGCCAGCTCGCGCAGCGGCTCATGGCCAAGGCCGCCGAGGTCATCATCACCAAGGACGTCGACCTGGCGCTCCAGCTGGAGCAGGACGACGACGCGATGGACCTCCTCCACCGCACGCTCTTCCAGCACCTGATGGACGACCGCTGGAAGCACGGCATCGAGACCGCCGTCGACGTCACCCTCCTCGGCCGCTACTACGAGCGCTTCGCCGACCACGCGGTCTCCGTCGCCAAGCGGGTGGTGTACCTGGTGACCGGCGAACACGCGGACGAGCTCCAGGCCGAGATCCAGCCGGTGACGGGGGTGGAGGGGGCGTAGGCGGCGTACGCGGCGTACGGGGGGCGCCCGGCGGTTTCGTGGGCGCGGCGGGTGGAGGCTCTTGAGGGCGCGCGGGTCTGGTGGGAGGGGCGTGCGGGCCTGACTGAGGGCGGGCGCGCAGCACCTCCGCCGGGCGTAGGGACGCCTCCATGCGCCGTTGATGCGCCCGGCTGAACCGGCATGCAATGGGGCATCCAATGGGCACAGGCACCAGCCTTCGAGGAGGGACCATGGCCGAATCCCCCGCCAGCCCCAGCACGCCCGACCCGACCCAGACCCGGGACACGCAGCAGCCAGCCGACATCAAGTCCCTGCCCCTGTTCGGCGCCTGCGGCTGCGGGTCCGGCTGCGCGTGCGGATGCCAGTCCGGCAACCCGTGCCAGTGCGGCTGAGCGGCAGGCGGTCACGCTTGTCGGTGGGGACACAAGGGACGTAGACGCAGGGAGGAGGGGCGGCCGGTCGCGAGGCCGAGCCCCGTCTCCCTTCGTCTTCTCCTCTCATCGTCTCCCTGCGTCGCAGGGTGCGGGCATCCAGCGCGGCCGTCCGCGAATGGGCGCAGCATGGAGGTACGGCCGAGTACGGCCGAGTACGGCCGAGTACGGCCGAGTACGGCCAGGAGAGAAAGGTGCCAGCCATGGCGAAGTTCATGGACGTACACCACGGGATGAAGGGCATCACGGCCGAGCAGCTGCGCGAGGCGCACCAGGCCGATCTCGCCATAGAGAAGGACGAGCACGTCCACTTCGAACGTGCGTGGGCCGACCCCGAGTCCGGCACGGTCTACTGCCTCTCCGAGGCCCCCTCCGCCGAAGCGGTCCAACGCATCCACGAACGCACCGGCCACAAGGCGGACGAGGTGCATCCGGTGCCGCTGACGGTCTGACGGGACCGGTCGTAGGGGCTCGGACGAACCGAGGGCCGTGGCAGCGGTGGCGGTGGCGATTGCGGCCACTATCCCGCGACGCGCGCGGCTTCCGGTGAGGGCCGGGGGCCCAGGCACCCCGATCGCGGGCGCGGCGCCTCCCTCGGTCAGGCCCGGAGGCCAGCCGCAGCCCCGCCCCGAACCGCACCGCGCCGACCGCGTTGCACTGCACTGCACCGCCGCACCGCCGAACGGCCGCACGGCCGAACGGCCGCACCAGACCGATCGCACTGCACCCCCACTCTGCACTGCATCGCATCCCTGGCGGGCGCTGGCCCCCTGTGTCGCGGCTGGCACCGGCTGCCTCGCGGCTGGCCGATCTCCACGCATCCGCCACCCCTCCGCCGGGGCTGTCCGGGATCATGAGGCATGCGTCCGGATGACTGGCACCTGACCGAAGACGTCGACGAGTTCCTCGCCCGAGCGGGAGATTTCCTGCGGTCGCGGCCCGCCCTGCACACCACGCCGCTCTCGGTGACGGAGAAGCTCCGCACGCTGGGGGCGGACGCGTACGAGGGCCGGTTCCCCGTGTTCGGTCGGCTGGAGAGAGGGGGCGAGGTCGAGGCGACGTTCTACCGCTTCCCGTCGCGCGGAATGAACGTCACCACGCTCACTGGGGAACAGGCGGACAGTCTCGCGGCCCGTCTGGTGGCGCTGGGGTGGGCCCTGCCCGCCGTCACGGCCGACGAGAACACGGTCGCGGCGTTCACGGAGGCGTGGCACCGGCGGACGGGGGCGACGGCGACACCCCGCGTCCGGCTTCGCCTGTACCGCCTGGGCACGCTGACACCGCCGGAGCCGTATCCGGAGGGCCGGGGCCGACCCGTGGGCGACGATGACCGGGAGCACCTCATGCAGTGGTGCCGTGCGTTCGCGGCGGACGTCGAGGAGGACGTCACGATCGACGCCGCGACGTGGGCGAGCACCCGCTTCGCCGAGAAGAGCTACACGTACTGGGAGACCCCGGACGGCACCCCCGTCTCCATGGCGGGCGTGAACCCGATGGTCGCCGGCATGGCCCGGGTGGACCCGGTCTACACCCCGGCCCACCTCCGCGGCCGCGGCTACGCGGCAGCGGTGACGACGGAAGTGAGCCGAGCCGCCTTGACCGCGGGCGCCACGGACGTGGTCCTCTACACCAACGCGGCCAACCCCACGAGCAACGCCCTCTACCAACGCCTCGGCTACGTCCACCTCACGGACGTCGCGGTACACGACTTCACGTACGCCGCGTCGTAGGGTCGGGGCGCCTCAGCCGAGAGCGGAACCGGGGCGTGGAGGGATGAACGAGGGGAACCGTGGGACTGGGACGCAAGGGAGCACGACGCATCGTGGTCGGGGGAACGGCCTACCGGTGGCGGCTACGACGCAGACCCACGTACTTCCAGGCGCTGGCGTGGACGCCGTGCACGTACGCGGTCGAGCATGAGGACGCACGGGGAAAAATCCTCGTGGTGACCACCGCCAAGCCACACCCGAGCAACTGGTTCGGACGCGAGGCACACCCAGTACTGCCGTCCGACGTGGCCCACGCAGTCGAACTCGCCCTGTCCCGAGGCTGGACCCCGACCCAGCCGGGCTCCCCTTTCATCCTCGACCTCTCCGCTGGCTTCACACCGTCACCCTGAACAGGAGCCTCGCGTTTGGGGTTTGCTCAGTCGAGGGTCACCAGGATCCAGAGGCTGAGAGAAGCAAGCTCCCGACGCCTATGGCTGCGTGGAGCACAACCCAGAGGACCCAGATCTTCATTCTGAAGATTCGGGGGAACTTGGCCCGATGCTCCGCGCGGTTCTCCGCGATGAGGCGTGACAGGTTGATCTCCGGGTGACGGAGCCCCAGTTCCTGACGCAAACCGTCCGCGAGCCCGGAGTGGACGGCCCAGCGCTCTCCGTACTTCGCACTCGCCGCCGCGCCGAAGGTGCCCAGTGCGCACAGGGGGAGCGTCAAGCCCAACGTCGAGGCACTCAAGCCCTCTTGCTGGGTCAGAAAGCCCAGAGCCGCAGCCGTCACGATGATCACGATGTTGGTCAGTGCGGCTCGCTGGTTCTCCATCTGCCGAGCTTCCTCGCGCTGCCCCTTCCACAGTGCAAGCAGAACATCAGACTCATCCGCCATGGACCCCTCCCCCTGAGAAACCGGTCCCCAAGCCCCAGGAAAGCCCGACAGAAGCCTTCAGCCAAGAGGGCGTCGCCCTGAGCCAAGCCTCTTATCCAGATCCCCCTGCTTCAGCTCATTTGCAAGCACGAATAGCCAGCCAATGGTGAGCGCGCTGGCAGGGACCAGCGTCCGTCGCCTCCGTCGTCGCACCTGACGGCCCAGGCCGGCCACCAGAAAGCCCCCTGCCAGCGGAGAAACCGCAGGTAGGGGGCTTGTTCGTGGGCGCTTACTTCTTCTTGCCCTGGTTTTTGACTGCTTCGATTGCTGCTGCGGCTGCCTCGGGGTCGAGGTACTTGCCGCCGGGGGTGACCGGGGTGAAGGAGGCGTCGAGTTCGTAGTAGAGGGGGATGCCCGTGGGGATGTTCAGGCCCGCGATGTCGGCGTCGGAGATGCCGTCGAGGTGCTTGACCAGGGCGCGGAGGCTGTTGCCGTGTGCGGCGACGAGGACCGTGCGGCCCGCGAGGAGGTCGGGGACGATGCCGTCGTACCAGTACGGGAGCATGCGGACGACGACGTCCTTCAGGCACTCCGTGCGGGGGCGCAGCTCCGGCGGGATCGACGCGTAGCGGGCGTCGCCCGACTGGGAGTACTCGGTGCCGTCCTCCAGCGGGGGCGGCGGGGTGTCGTACGAGCGGCGCCACAGCATGAACTGCTCCTCGCCGAACTCGGCGAGCGTCTGCGCCTTGTCCTTGCCCTGGAGGGCGCCGTAGTGGCGCTCGTTCAGGCGCCAGGAACGGTGGACCGGGATCCAGTGGCGGTCCGCGGCCTCGAGGGCCAGCTGGGCGGTGCGGATCGCGCGCTTCTGGAGGGAGGTGTGCAGCACGTCGGGCAGCAGGCCGGCGTCCTTCAGCAGCTCACCGCCGCGTGTCGCCTCCTTCTCGCCCTTCGACGTGAGGTTGACGTCCACCCAGCCGGTGAACAGGTTCTTCTCGTTCCACTCGCTCTCGCCGTGGCGGAGGAGGATCAGCTTGTACGGTGCGTCGGCCATGGCCCCGAGCGTAATCGACGGCCGGGAGGCCCCGCCCGTATGGCCGACAGGCGGACAGTTCCGGCGGACACCGCGATGGCCGGGTGGCGGCCGGGTAGCGGCCGGGTAGCCGGGTGGCCGGGAGAGTCGTCAGTTGACGGTGTCTGTTAATTGGGTGGTCCTGGCCTCACCCCCGTCCGTAAGTTGTGTTCGCCGCTTTAGCCGCTTACGTCGTGGGGGACCGCCATGCCACTCGCCGCTGCCAGACGCGCTGTCCGGGAGTCCGTCTCCGGGCTGCCCCGTGAGTTCTGGTGGCTGTGGACCAGCACGCTGGTCAACCGGCTCGGCGCGTTCGTCGCCACCTTCATGGCGCTCTATCTGACGCTCGACCGCGGCTACTCCGCCTCCTACGCCGGACTCGTCGCCTCCCTCCACGGGCTCGGCGGTGTCGTCTCCTCCCTCGGCGCCGGCGTCATGGCCGACCGGCTCGGGCGGCGGCCCACACTGCTGATCGCCCAGGCGTCGACGGCCTTCTCCGTCGCCCTCCTCGGCTTCGTCCAGGACCCCGTCGCCATCGCCGCCGTCGCCTTCCTCGTCGGCGCCACCAGCAACGCCTCCCGGCCGGCGGTGCAGGCGATGATGGCGGACATCGTGCGGCCCGAGGACCGCGTCCGCGCGTTCTCCCTGAACTACTGGGCCATCAACCTCGGCTTCGCCGTCTCCTCCATGGCCGCCGGTTTCATCGCCGAGGTCAGTTATCTCGCCGGCTTCCTGATCGAGGCCGGCATGACGCTCGTCTGCGCGATCGTCGTCTTCCTGAAGCTGCCGGAGTCCCGGCCGGAACGTACGACGGCGGAGAAGGCCGCCGCGGACGAGGTCGGCCTCGGGACCGTGCTGCGCGACCGCCGGTTCATGAGCGTCGTCGGGCTGTCCTTCCTCGTCGCGGTGATCTTCCAGCAGGGCTCGGTCGGGCTGCCCGTCGCCATGGGCGAGGCGGGCTTCACGCCTGCCGACTACGGCCTCGCCATCGCCGTCAACGGCGTGCTGATCGTCGCGCTCCAGATCCCGGTCACGCGTTTCATCGAGCACCGCGACACCGGGCGGCTCCTCGTCATCTCGTCCGTGCTCGCGGGGTACGGCTTCGGTCTCACCGCCTTCGCCGGCTCGATCGGGGTCTTCGCCCTCACCGTCTGCGTGTGGACCCTCGCGGAGATCGTCAACGCCCCCACCCAGACGAGCCTCGTCGTCCGCCTCTCCCCCGTCCACGGCCGGGGCCGCTACCAGGGCATGTACACGATGTCCTGGTCCGTCGCCGCCCTCGTCGCGCCCGTGATGTCCGGTGTCGTCATCGACCGGTGGGGCGCGGAGTGGCTGTGGGGGCTGTGCGCGGTGGTGGGGACCGTGGCGGGCGCCGGGTACTGGCTGTTGATGCGGCGGATGCCGGAGGCGGACCCTGCGGTGGAGCACCTGCCCACCGAGCCGCCGGTGAGCGAGGTCGCGGGCAAGGGCGAGGGGGAGGCGGAGATCGTGGCTGTCATCGAGGGGGAGGCCGTGGCAGGCATCAAGGGGGAGGCCGTGGCAGTCATCGAGAGGGAGGCAGTGCCAGTCATCGAGGGGGAGGCCGTGGCAGTGGTCGAGACGGCAGGGGCAGGTGTGGTGCAGGCCGTGGCCGTGGTCGACGCTGTGCCGGGGGTCGAGGCGGTGCCGGTGGCGGTACCCGTGGTCGAGACCGCGCCCATCGTCGAGGCGGGGGCGAAGCCGGCGGGCGCGGTCGCCGAGCCGACGGGCGCCGTCGCGACGTCTGCCGCCGGCGCCGGCGCCACGGCACCGGACGCCGGTGCCGGCGATCAGCTATGACCGACCGCCCGCCCCTTGGTCCCCCGCGGCCCCCGGCACCCCCGCCCCCCGCGTCAGATGGCTGAACGCGTCCAGGTTGCGGGTCGACTCCCCGCGTGACACCCGCCACGCGTACTCCTTGCGGATCGCGGAGGCGAAGCCCAGCTCCAGGAGGGTGTTGAAGGCGCCGTCCGCCGCTTCCAGGACCTGGCCGAGGAGGCCGTCGATGCTCTCGGGGGTGATCGCGGCGAGCGGCAGCTTGGCGGTGACGTAGACGTCGCCGAGCTGGTCCACGGCGTAACTCACGCCGTACAGCTTGAGGTTGCGCTCCAGGAGCCAGCGGTGGACGCCCGCCTCGTTCTCGTCGGGGTGGCGGATCACGAAGGCGTTGAGGGAGAGGGAGTGCCTGCCGACGAGCAGGGAGACGGTCGTGGAGAGTTTGCGCGTGCCGGGGAGCTTCACGACGTAGTTGCCGGGGCCCGGGCTATCCCACTCCAGCTCGGCCTCGGTGAGGACCTGCTCGATGATCGACGCTGCGTCAGCCATGGGGCGAGCGTACCCGCCGGTAGGGCCGGGCGTACGGCCCCCGGTGCGGAGGCAGCGGGCCGCCTCGCGGTAGGCGTATGACGCCGGTGAGGGAGAGGGGCGCCCCGTGCGGGGCGTACCGCCTAGCCGTGGGCCCTGAGCCCCTGCCGCCGGTGGTCGTGTGTCGCCGCCGTGTACACGTCGGCCGTGGCCTGCGCGGCCGTGTCCCAGCCGAAGGACCCGGCGTGGCGGGCCGCGGCCTCGCCCATGCGGGCGGAGAGGCCGGGGGTGTCGGCGAAGTCGCGCAGCACGCGCGCGTACGCCGCCGGATCGTGCCCCTGGACCAGGAAACCGGTGTGGCCGTCGCGCACCGCGACCGGGAGACCGCCGACCGCGGCCGCCAACACCGGCGTACCGGCCGCCTGCGCCTCGATCGCGACGAGCCCGAACGACTCGCTGTAGGACGGCATGACCAGCACGGACGCCGCGCGGAACCAGTCCGCGAGCTGCTCCTGGCCGACCGGCGGCCGGAACCGTACGACATCGGCGATACCCAGGCGCGCCGCCAGCTTCTGCAGGCCCTCCGGCTTGGCCAGCCCGCTGCCGCTCGGTCCGCCCACGACCGGGACGACGATCTTCGACCGCAGTTCGGGCCGCTCGCCGAGCAGGACGGCCACGGCGCGCAGCAGCACGTCGGGGGCCTTGAGGGGCTGGATGCGGCCGGCGAACAGGGGGATCAGCGCGTCCTGCGGCAGGCCGAGGCGGGCGCGGGCCGCGGCGCGGCCGTCGGCGGGGCGGAAGCGGTCGAGGTTCACACCGGGGTGGACGACGGCCACCTTGGCGGGGTCGGCCTCGTAGTGGCGTACGAGTTCGTCGGCCTCCTCCGCCGTGTTGGCTATGAGGCGGTCGGCGGCCCGTACGACCTGGGTCTCGCCGATGACGCGGGCGGCGGGCTCGGGGGTGTCGCCGAGGGCGAGCGCGGCGTTCTTGACCTTCGCCATGGTGTGCATGGCGTGGACGAGGGGGACGCCCCAGCGTTCGGCGGCGAGCCAGCCGACGTGGCCGGAGAGCCAGTAGTGCGAGTGGACGAGGTCGTAGTAGCCGGGGCGGTGGCCCGCCCACGCCTGCATCACCCCGTGCGTGAAGGCACACAGTTGGGCGGGCAGGTCCTCCTTCGCCAGGCCCTCGTACGGGCCCGCGTCGACGTGCCGGACGAGGACGCCGGGCGCCAGCTCGACCTTGGGCGGGAGGGCGGCCGTGGTGGCCCTCGTGAAGATCTCCACCTCGATGTTGAGCGCGGCGAGCCGTTGCGCCAGCTCCACGATGTAGACGTTCATGCCGCCGGCGTCGCCCGTCCCCGGCTGGTGGAGCGGTGAGGTGTGCACGGACAGCATCGCCACGCGGCGGGGTTTCCTGTGCAGTCTCAACCGTGAAGCGGCGGTCGGAGAGCGTCGCCCGAGCCTGCTGACGTAGTGGCTCACGTGGCGTTCCTCCTTGCTGCGGGCATGCCGGTCGGAGGGCGTGCGGACCCTCTCGGCAGGGGGAACACCGGACGAGGCGGTTCCATTTCCTCTTTGCAAAACAATTACCGGCCATCGCTCAACCGTTCGATCACCGCGCGGCACACGACCGGGGGCGGAGCCCCGTGAACCGACCGTCCCCCATACGCTCAAGCCCATGGCACGACCCGTCGGCACGGTGACCCGCGGCACCACCAACCCCAACCGTCTGCGCCGCATGGACCGCTGGATCGCGGCGACCCACGGCGCCGAACTCCGCCGCGCCACCACCCCGCTCGCCGTGGACCTCGGCTACGGCGCCGCCCCCTGGACCGCGCTGGAGCTCCTACGACGCCTGCGCGCGGCAGCGCCCCGCACCGAGGTCGTCGGCATCGAGATCGACCCGGCCAGGGTCACGGCGGCGCAGCCGTACGCGTGCGAGGGCCTGACCTTCCGGCACGGCGGCTTCGAGGTGCCCGTGCCGGGCCGGCCGACCCTCATCCGGGCGGCGAACGTCCTGCGGCAGTACGACGAGGAGGAGGTCGCCGCCGTGTGGGAGCGGCTGTGCGCCCGCCTCGCCCCGGCCGACCCGCCCTCGCCCGACGGTCCGACCGGCGGTCCGTCCTCACCCGGCGGCGCGTCCTCCCCCGGCGGTCCGTCCTCACCCGGCGGTCCCTCCTCCCCCGGCGGACTGCCCGTCTCCACGGGCGGACTGCCCGTCTCCACGGGCGGGCTGCTCGTCGAGGGCACCTGCGACGAGATCGGCCGCCGGCACGTCTGGGTCGCCCTCGGCCCGGAGGGCCCCCGCACGGTCACCTTCGCCACCCGGCTCGGCTCCTTGGAACGCCCCTCCGACCTCGCCGAGCGCCTCCCCAAGGCGCTGATCCACCGCAACGTCCCGGGCGAGCCCGTCCACGCCTTCCTCCGCGACTTCGACCGCGCCTGGGCCGCCGCCGCCCCCTACGCCTCCTACGGGGCCCGGCAGCGGTGGATCCGCACGGTCCGTGATCTGCGCGCGGACTGGCCGGTGCGGGACGGAGTCACCCGCTGGCGCCAGGGTGAAGTGACGGTGGCCTGGGAGGCGTTGGCCCCGCGATGACACGTCACCGCGCCCTCCTGACGTGAGGGAACGAACCCGGTGAGTCGTTCGTCACACAAGCGGGGGCGCGGTCATGCGGGAGGGACGAGGGGGGAAGGGAGTTGTTGCCCACCTCTGTCGCATTGCGCGACTCCATGGCACGATCACTCGGGCACCGGAAGTTACTGACGGTTAATCAGTTCCTTGTCGACCGGATCCCTGGCGATCAAATCTCTGGCGATCGGATCCCTGGCGATCACGTATCCGTCGATCAGGTCTCTGGCGATCAGGTATCCGTCGATCAGGTCTCTCCGGTGTGAGTCGTCAGTGCTGGGACGGGTTTGGGGGCAACGGGTATGGGAGCCGGCAAGCGGAGGCTGACCATGGTGGCCGTGGCCGTGGTCTGCGCGATGACCGTGCTGGGCGCACCGGTCACCGCGTACGCGAGCCAGACACAGCCGACCGACCCGACCCCGGTACCCACTCCCTCCCCGTCGGGTACGGGCACCTCCGACGCGGACTCCGCGCCGGTCACCAACGAGGAGTTGGAGGCCGTACGCGCGAAGCTGGAGGGTCTCTACCACGACGCCGCGGTCGCCACGGACGCGTACAACGCGGCGGAGGAGAAGGCCGACAAGCAGTCCGCCGAACTCGTCGACCTGGCGAACGAGATCGTCGAGGGCCAGGAGAAGCTGGACAAGTTGCAGGACCTGATCGGCGCCGCGGCCCGCGCCCAGTACCGGGGCGGCAGTCTGCCGCCCGAGGTGCAGCTGTGGCTGAGCGAGAACCCCCAGGAGTTCCTGGAGGGCGCGGACCGGTTGCGCCAGGGGCAGTTGGCGACCAAGGGTCTGCTCGCCGAGATGAACCGCACGCAGGACGACCTGGAGCAGTACTCCAAGGACGCCTCCGCACGCTGGGAGAAGCTGGAGGCGAACCGCAAGGCCAAGGAGAAGGCCAAGAAGAAGATCAAGAAGCAGATCGCCGCCGCCGAGAAGCTGGAAGCGGACCTGGAGGACGACGAGCGGGAGCGCCTGGCCGAGCTGGAGGAGGATGCCGCGCGGCAGAAGCAGGCCGCCTGGCTGGACTCCGGCATCCTCGACGAGATCGACGGCAAGGCGTCGGAGCAGGGCAAGAAGGCCGTGAAGTTCGCGACGGACCAGATCGGCAAGGCGTACGAATGGGGCGCCGAGGGCCCTCGGACGTACGACTGCTCCGGCCTCACCAGCCAGGCGTGGCTCGCGGCCGGCCAGGGCATCCCCCGCACCTCGCAGGAGCAGTGGCGGCAGCTCAAGCGCATCCCCGTCGAGGACATGCGCCCCGGTGACCTGGTCATCTACAACGCCGACGCCAGCCATGTCGCCATGTACATAGGCGACGGCTCGATCGTCCACGCCCCGCGTCCGGGGCGGACGGTGACGATCACGGGAGCGGGAACCATGCCGATCCTGGGGGTCGTACGCCCGGACGCGTGACCGGGGGCTGAGAGGCGCCGACCGCCGGGGCCCAACACGCCACCGGGCCCGACCCGTCGGGCGGACTCCGGCGCACCCGGCCCCGCGCGGCCGGGCACAACTCACCGTCACCCCGCGCCCATTCCGCCCCCAATGCATCTAAATCCCGCGAACTCACGAGCCACTCGCGGCCCCTCGACGGCCCCTCGACGGCCCCACGGCGGCTCCCAGACGCGCACTCGGCGCTCACGTGACCCACGGCACGTGACTCTCACCACCTTCGGCCGTCGACTGAACCCCGATCGCGTGACATACGTCATCCCAGGGGAAAGCCCTGTCATGTCCAAATGCGGTACTTGATGCGGCATATGACGGTGGCCGATTGCCGCCAGCCGCCCCGCCAAGCATTCCGTTGCGGCGGCGCCTGACGCTATGGTCCCCGTCGGTGGGTCGAGGTCCCTCGCCCCGCCCGTGCCCTCGGGGGGAGGGAAGGAACCCAAGACGATGCCCGTACCCGTACCGCGGCAGAGAGCCATCCCGGCCGTGGAGAGTGGTCAGGCGCACGCCGTGTCCGCACCCAGCGGCCCATCCGGAGAGGGGGCGGCCTTGAACGCCTCGGCCCAGGCCCCTGCCGACAAGTCCACACACCCGGCCGATCCGGCCGCCGGTACCGTCGCCCAGACCGGCCCCACCAACCTCACGGTGCTGCTGATCGAGGACGACCCGTCCGGTTCGCTCAACGTGCCCGAGTTGCTCGACTCCGCGGGCAAGCCGATCCGCGTCCGCACCGCCCGCAACCTCACCGAGGCCCAGCGGCTGCTGACCGACGACGTCAACTGCATCCTCCTGGACCTGGCGCTGCCGGCCCCGGGCCGCGTCCCCGACGCCCCGGCCACCCCCGGCGGCGGCACCGCGACGGACACCGTCACCGGCATCGACGAACTCTCCGTCCTCAAGCACGTCCTGGAGCTGGCCCCCCGCCACGCCGTCCTCGCCCTCACCGACTCCGGTGACGCCGAGCGCGGGGCGGAGGCCGTGCGGGTCGGCGCGCAGGACTACCTGTTTCGCGACGAGCTCGACGACCGCCTGCTGAGCCGCGCGATCCGTTACGCCGTGGAGCGGAAGCGGTCGGACACGGCCGAGCGCCGGCTCACCGAGTCCCGGCTGCGCGCCCAGGAGAACGCGCGCCTGGAGCGGGGCCTGCTGCCGACGCCCCTGCTGGAGGGTTCGTCCCTGCGGTTCGCCGCGCGCTACCGGCCAGGCCGTTCCCGGGCGCTGCTCGGCGGCGACTTCTACGACACCGTCCGCACCCCAGACGGCACGGTCCACGTCATGATCGGCGACGTCTGCGGGCACGGCCCGGACGAGGCGGCGCTCGGCGTGGAGCTGCGCATCGCCTGGCGGGCGCTGACGTTCGCGGGGCTGTGCGGTGACGAGCTGCTCTCCACGCTCCAGCGCGTCCTGGAGCACGAGCGGGAGAACGACGAGATCTTCGCGACGCTCTGCACGGTCGACATCGCGCCCGACGGCCGCCGCGCGGGCCTGTGCCTGGCCGGCCACCCGTCGCCGCTGATCGCCCGCCACGGCCGGGACGGCGCCGCGCCGCCGGCCGAGCTGCTGCCGTACGACAACAGCGGCCCGGCCCTCGGGCTGCTGCCGAACGCGCGCTGGCCGCGCACCCAGATCGAGCTGGGCGCCGCCTGGAGCCTGATGCTCTACACGGACGGGCTCATAGAGGGCCGTATCGGCGAGGGCAAGGAGCGCCTCGGACAGGACGGCATGGTCGCGATGGTCCGCCGCCAGCTCGCCGAGGGCCTGCGCGGCGAGGAGCTGCTGCGCGCCGCGGTGAACGAGGTACGCGACCTCAACGGCGGGGAGCTCACCGACGACGTGGCCGTACTCCTCCTGGACCGCGAGGGCTGACACGCGGCGCGGTGATCCTCGGCGCGGTGATCCTCGGCGCGGTGATCCTCGGCGCGGTGATCCTCTACCACGCGGAGGCGCGGCGGCGCGGGTCGGCCGGTCAGCGGCCGCCGTTGTACGGCCCGTACGGTCCGTCGCTGCTGGAGCCGCGGCGGCCGCCCCGGCCACCGCCGCCGGAGATCTGCCGCACGGCGGGGCGTACGTCGACGATGTAGACGATGCTGGCGATGAGGCCGATGATCGGCAGGAACGACAGGAGCGGGAACAGCAGGCTCACGACGAGCGCGATCCCGAGGATGATCAGCCAGAACACCTTGGTCTGCTTGTCCGTCGCGCGGAACGCGTCCTCACGCCGGAACGTCGCGTCGATCAGCGCGAACGCGGCGAGGGCGATCACAGCGAGCTGCAACAGCCCCATGAACCCAGCGAAGCCGCTCATCAGCATGCCGCCCACCACCCGTTTCTCTTCGCCCTCGCGGCTCTCACGGTCACGGTCTTCCGAACACTCCTACGGGGCCACCGTACCCGTAAGAACGGGCCGGACACCCCAAAGGTGCCCGGCCCGTCCCCGTGCCGTGTCCTGCCGCGCCGCGCTCTGCCGGGCGGCACCCCGGCCGTCACCCGGCGGGCGCCGAAGTGCTCGTCCGGCGGGCACCGCGACGCTCACCAGGCGGGAGCCGCAGCGCTCGCCGGGCGGGAGCCGCAGCGCTCGCCGGGCGGGCGCGTGCCGCCTACTGCTACTTGGCGGGCGGGGTGGTCTTCTTCGCGGGGGTGGTGGTGGTCGGCTTGCGGGCCGGGGCCTTCTTGGCGACCGGCTTCTTGGCGGTGGCCGGGGAGGGCGCGGCCTGGGCCTCGGCGGGCTTCGCCGGCTCGTCCTTGACCGCGACCGGCTCGGGCTTGGGCGTGTTCGGCTCGACGGCGATCGCGAGCTCCTCGATCTCCTCCGCGGCCTCGCCGCGCCAGGTGCGCACGGCCTGCTCGCCGTGCTCGGCGACCCGCTCGTAGGTCTCGCGGGCCTTCACGGCGTACTCGGCGGCGACGCCGACACCGCGCAGCGCCAGGTCCTGGGCGCTCTCGCCGAGCTTCTTGATGTCGGTGTCCAGGGCGCCGATCAGCTCGGTGACCTTGGTCTGGAGGGTCTCCTGCGTCTCCTTGACCCGGGCGGTCGCCTTCTCCTGGACGGCCTTGGGGTCGGTGTTGCGCACGGCGTCGATCTTGGCCGGCGCCTCGGCGCGCAGCTGCTCGACCAGGCCGGGCACCTTCTTGGCCTGCTGGAGGGCGAGGTCGGCGGTGCCGGCGGCGAAGTAGAACGGCGTCGGGTCGGTGACGGCCTTGCGGATGTCGTCGGTGATGGCCATGGTGATGGTCCTCCGGGTCTGGCGTTCGGCTGAGGGTTTTGTGTGGGTCCGGCCCGCGGTCGACGTCTTCCACGGGTTCCACGTCTTCACGCGTCGGACGTGTAGCCGCGTCACACGTGTTCGACGGGGCTGGACCTCTGGTCTGTGCGGTCCACTGGTGCTGCGGTCCGGCGGCGTTGCCGTGTTGCGGTCCGCGGCGCTGCGGTCGTGCGGGCCCGCGGTCCGCAGTGGTGCGGTCCGCGGTGGTGCGGTCGTGCGGGTGCGTGGTCGTGCGGTTCGAGGGTCCTCGGCTCCGTCATCTCGCCGTCAGCCGCGGACCGGCGTCGCCGCCGTCGGGCGCGGAAGAGCCGGGGCCGCCGGCGGTCGGTCCGGCGCCTTCGCCGGTCTCCGCCTCGCCGGCGCGCACACCGCCCGCCACGCGGTCCGCGCCCCGGACCGCGTCCGGGTCGCCCGGCCCGGTGTCCTCGCCGTCGCCTATGAGGACCTCGAACCCGTTCTCCTTGCGGAAGGACTCGTAGATCTGGAGCAGCACCTGCTTCTGCCGCTCGCTCAGCGTGGGGTCGGCGAGTATGACGGCGCGCGTCTCCACCTCGTCCCGGTCCCGCTCGGCGTCGAGGATCCCGGCCCGGACGTACAGCGTCTCGGCGGAGATCCGCAGCGCCTTGGCGACCTGCTGGAGCACTTCCGCGCTCGGCTTGCGCAGCCCGCGCTCGATCTGACTCAGATACGGATTGGACACCCCGGCGGCATCGGCGAGCTGCCTGAGCGACAGCTGGGCGTTTCGCCGCTGCTCACGCAGGTACTCACCGAGATTGCCGACGTTGAGTGTTGCCATGCCTCCACCATGCCGCACTCCCGCTAACTATTGCAAGCACCCGCTTGCAAAAGTGCGCCACGCCACGTCCACGATGAACCCGTACGGGCGAGGACCGCCCCTGCGTCCGGCGCAGGCGTTCTTCACGAGACGGGCCCCCCGCACCGGGCGCCTCCCAGGCGGCCGAACTGGGGCTCGCCGGGGTGGGGCGGGGAGTCGCCGCCGACATCCTGACCGAGGCGGGCTTCGCCCCGGCCACCACCCCGGCGAAGGACGACTGACCACCGTCCTGCCGTCCGCGAACGAGACGGGGAGTCGTCAGGGCTTGACCTCAAGTGGGCTTGATCCGCGAGGCTTTGCCGGTGACTTCGCCTTGGACTGCCCGTCTGCTGCCGGCCGCGTACCGGCCCCTGTTCGGCCACCGTGCGTTCCGGCGGCTGCTGCCGGCCCTCGCTGCCTCGGATCTCGGGGACGGGATGAGCGTGGTGGCCGTGGCGTGGCTCGCCGTGGAGATCGCGCCACCGGACCGGTCCGGCCTGCTGGTCGGCGCCGCGATCGCCGCGTACGCGCTGCCCGGGGCCGTGGGGGCGCTCGTCTTCGGCCGGTGGCTGCGGCGGCTGCCCGCCCAGCGGCTGCTGGCGGCGGACAGCTGGATCCGCGCGACCCTCCTCGGCTGCGTACCGCTCGCCTGGCTGCTGGGCGTACTCCACCCGGTCCTGTACGTCGTCCTGCTCGCCGGGTCCTCGGTGCTGCACGCCTGGGGCAGCGCCGGCAAGTACTCCCTGCTCGCCCGGATCCTCCCGCCGGAGCAGCGGCTGGCCGGGAACGCCCTGGTCAGTTCGAGCTCCTCGGCCTCGATCATCGTCGGCCCCGCGATCGCCGGGTTCCTGGCGACCGCCCTGAGCCCGGCCTGGATCATCGGCGTCGACGCCGTGTCCTTCGCCGTGCTCGCCTTCCAGGTCGGCCGGCTGGGCGGCGCCGCGTCGACCGCGGAGACGGCCGCCCCGGTCGACACCGGCCAGTCGGCGGCGGGGCTGCACCTGCTGCGCAGGCAGCCCGAACTGCTCGGGGTCCTCGCCCTGACCTGGTTCTTCAACTTCCTCTACGGCCCCGTCGAGGTCGCGCTCCCCCTGCACGTCACCGTCGATCTGGACGCCGAGTCCAGTCTCCTCGGGCTGTACTGGACGTTCTTCGGGGTCGGGGCCGTCGTCGGCGGGCTCGCCGTCGGCGCCCTGAGCAGACTCCCGCTGTGGCCCGTCACCCTGGCGATCGTCGCCGGGTGGGGGTGCGTGCTGGTGCCGTTCGGGCTGGGCGCGCCGGCCGCCGTCACCCTCGTCTGCTTCGCGCTGGGCGGTGTGATCTACGGCCCCTTCACCGCCCTGTCCTACACGCTCTTCCAGGACCGTACGCCTCCGGCCTGGCTCACCACGGTCCTGGCCGCCCGGGGCGCCGCCCTCCTCACCGCCGCCCCCGTGGGCACGGCCCTCGGCGGTCCCCTCACCGCCGCGCTGGGGCCCCGCCCCGTACTGGCCGCCTCCGGCCTCGCGACCATCGCCCTCGCCGTCATGGCCGCCGTGCTGTGGGCGTGGGGGAGCAGACGCGGGACGGTCGGCGGCGAGGCGCCGGGCGGGCGTACGGCGGACGCGGACGCGGACGCGCCTGGAGGGCGGGGAGGTACGGACTTGGCTGCGGAGGACGTGGACGGCGTGGACGGCGTGGACGACGTGGACGGCGTGGACGACGTGGAGGGGCGCGTGAAGAGTCCCCAGCGCGACCATCGCGCCGGATAACTCCCGTAGGTGGTTAACTCGTTGCCCTCGTCGACGCCCGCCCACTACCGTTGCGCTCATGACTGCCGGGTCGGCCTTGGGCCGTGAGCGGATGGGTCGCCCGGCCTCTGAGTGAGGTCGGGGCGGGCCAGGGGTCCGCCTGTCGAAGCGCGTGAGAGCACCGCGCCGCGACACACCGCACGGGACCGTGTGCGCGCCGCCGCGCTGTTCCGTCTCTCCGCCCTTTCCCTTTCCCTTTCCCTTTCCCATTCCCGCCGTGACCGCGTAGAGCACGGTGATCACCCCTGCCCGGACACCACGACGCCCACAGACACCAGCCGCACCAGCGGCACCCGTGGCCTCCGCCGAGCACCCACGTGCCCGTCGCCGCGCCGCGTCCTCGTCGTGGAACCGCCGGCATCGTCATCGACAGAAAGCAGAGAATGCCCAACCCCTTCAACCAGCCGGTCATCGAAGAGTTCCGTGCCAACCACGGCAAGGTCGGCGGCATGTTCGAAGGCGCCCGCCTGATCCTCCTGACCACCATCGGCGCCCGTACGGGCAACCCGCACACCACCCCCCTCGGCTACCTCCCCGACGGCGACGGCACGATCCTCGTCATCGCGTCGGCCGGAGGGTCGCCCAAGCACCCCGACTGGTACCGGAACGTCCTCGCCAACCCCCGGGTGACCATCGAGAGCGGGGCGTTCACCTACGAGGCCGACGCCGTCGTCCTGGACGACGAGGAACGCGACCGCGCGTTCGAGCGGGCGGTCGAGTCCGACCCCGGGTGGGCCGAGTACCAGGCGAAGACGGACCGCACGATCCCGGTCGTCGCCCTCCGGGAGGTCCCCGTGGCCGGTCCGCCGAACATCAACGCCGGGTCCATGGGCGAGGCCATCAAGGTCGTCCACGACGCCTTCCGCCGCGAACTCGCGCTCATAAAGCAGGAGTTGATCGCGAGCGACGGCAAGGCCACCCTCGGCGCGCAGCTCCGCGTCAACTGCCTCACCTTCTGCCAGGGGCTGCACAACCACCACACCGGCGAGGACACCATGCTGTTCCCGTTCCTGGCCGGCCGGCACCCGGAGCTGGCCCCGGCCCTCGCCCGCCTCCAGGAGGAGCACGAGCGGATCGCCGCCCTGGTCGAGGAGCTGCGCCGGGCCGTGACGGCCACGGAGAACGCCGGCACGGAGAACACCGGCACCGTGGCCGTACTCGCCGAGGTGGAGCGGCTGACAGCCGAACTCGAAGCGCATCTCGACTACGAGGAGGAGCACTTGATCCCGGTCCTCGACGCCGTCTAGGCCACGGGCTGACCCGGCGGGCGGCGGCAGGCTGCCGCCGCCCGGGCACGCGACAAGCCGGTGAGCGGCGGACGAGCCCCCTGGGGGGAGGGAGATCGGGCTCGTGCGTTCCGCCGCTCACCGGCACCCCCGACCGTAGTCACACGACCCGGCGTCGAGGTCCGTGTCAGGTCATGACTCCGCCGCCATCCGGTAACACGCCTGCCACCAGGGGCTCGTGGGCCCCCTCCTCACCCCACGGCAACCCCCGGGCACGCACCATCGCGCCCCTCACCACGGCAACGCCCGCGCGTGCACCACGTCCAGGCGGGACACCGCCCGGGTGAGCACCACGTACAGCCGGTGCAGGCCCCGGGGTTCGGCCGCCACGATCGCGGCCGGCTCGACGACCACGACATGGTCGTACTCCAGTCCCTTCGCGACCCGCGCCCCCAGCACCACGACCCGCGCCCGCAGTTCGTCGGGGCCCCCGGTGGTGATGCCGGCCGCGTGGAGCGCCTCCCGCAGCCCTACGGCATCGGCGTCGGCCGCGATCACCCCGATGGACCCCTCGCGGGTGAGCGCGTCCCGCACGGCGGCGACGGTCTCCAGGGCAACGGCGTCCATGAGACCGGTGTCCCCGGCCGCGGCCTCCCGCCCACCGGCACCCTCACCGTCACCGCCGACCTCTCCCCCGCTCCGTTCCCTCACGGCCCCCTCCCCCACCCCCACCCTCCGCACGCGCAGTTCCCCGTCCCCCCGCAGGGACCGGGCCTCCGGTACGTCCACGCCCAACCTCCCCAGCAGGCGGTTGGCCACCTCCACCACGGCTCGCGGTACCCGGAAGCCGGTGGTCAGGGGCACGACGGTCGCGTCCGGCCTGCCGAGGTGGGCGAGGAGGCGGGGCCAGTCGCGGGCCGCCCAGGGGGTGGTTCCCTGGGCCAGGTCGCCCAGGACCGTCAGCGAGCCGAACACGGCCCGGCGCCCGATCGCACGGCACTCCATCGGCGAGAGGTCCTGCGCCTCGTCGATGACGATGTGCCCGTACCCCTCGGGGTGTTCGAGGAGCCCGGCGACCTCGTCGAGGAGGACGAGGTCGGCGGCCGACCAGCGCGCCGACCGCCACGACCGCGGCGGCCTCGCCCACCGCACTGCCTGCTGCTCCTCCGCGTCGAACACCCCCTCCGCCGCGGCGGCGAGCGTGTCCGGATCGGCCAGCACCCCCGCCACGACCTCCTCCGGCCGGACCCGCGGCCACACGGAGTCGAGGAAAGCGCCCACCGGCCGTGAACGGGAGATCCGCCACGCCCAGGCGTTCGACTGCGGCCCGGCCCGTCGTTCGGCCTGCTCCCGCAGCAGCGCCACGACCCGCGCCCGGACCCGCTCCCGCCCGGTGTCGTAGGGCGGCTCCGGCTCCTCCTCCCGTACGTCCGCCACGATGCGCGCGAGGCGGTCGCCGGACACCCGCCAGCGGTACGTGCCGTCGGGCACCACCAGCGCGTCGGGCTCGCCGGTGGCGATACGGGCGTACAGGGCCCGGCGGAGCACCTCCGCCATCCGGACGTCGTGCTTGAGCGCGGCGGCCCGCTCGTCGTCCTCCGCGGTGACCGGCTGCCGGGCGATCTCGTCCGTGACGGTCGACTGACGTACGCCCACCTCGCCGAGCGCCGGGAGGACCTCGGCGATGTAGGAGAGGAAGGTCCGGTTGGGGCCGAGGATCAGCATGCCGCCGCGGCGGATGCGCTGGGGGTGGGTGTAGAGGAGGTACGCGGCCCGGTGCAGACCGACCGCCGTCTTGCCGGTGCCCGGGGCGCCCTGCACGCAGACCGAGGTAGCGAGGTCGGCACGCACCAGGTCGTCCTGCTCCGGCTGGATGGTGGCGGCGATGTCCCGCATGGGCCCGGTCCTCGGCCGCTCGATCTCGGCAGCCAGGAAGCGACTGGCGGCGGGGCCCCCGCCGTCCGGTCGCCCGTCCGGTGCCCCATCCGGCCCGCCGCCCGGTCCTCCCTCCGCTCCGCCGCCCGGTCCCCCCTCCGCTCCGCCGTCCGGTCCGCCGGCGGGGTCGCGGGCGTCCCGGCCGCCCAGGTGTTCGTCCTCGAACCCCGTCAGGTCAGCCGAGTCGCCCCGGCTGCCGGGTGCCCAGCCGAAGCGCCGCCGGACGTCCACGCCCCTCGGGTCCCTGACGCTCGCCTGGTAGAAGGCGCGGGCCACCGGCGCCCGCCAGTCCACGACCAGCGGCGGTGAGCCCGGATGCTCGGTGATCCGCAGCCGCCCGAGGTGATAGCTCTGCCCGGCGTGCTCACCGCCCCGGCCGTCGTCCGCGAAGTCGAGCCGGCCGAAGAACAGCGGCCCCTCCGGCAGCTCTTGGAGTTCCTTGGCCTGACTGCGGAGGCGGTATCCGAGCACCTCCGCGTCGGCCCCCGACGCGGAGACGTCCTCACCGATCACCACCTGCTCCCCCGCCCCCTCCACCATGGCGGTGAAAGCGGCGCGGCAGGCGTCGTGATGGGCGCGCTCACGGACGAGGGCGTGGCGCAGGGCGAGGGAGGGGTCGGCCGGGTTCTCGGGCGCACGAGTGGACGTCATTCCGCCGAGCGTACCGAATGACGTGACCGAGTTAAATTTTTAACCGGACTTCATGATTCTTCGACATGGGGGCATGTCAGTCGCCCCTCACACCGCCAGCGTCCGCTCCAGCCGTCCGAACACGCGCTCCGCCGCCGCGACGGCCTCCGGCTCGATCTCCTCCGCCCGCTCCCCCCGCTCGATCCGCCGCCAGTTCTCCATGGCCAGCACCCGCCGTACGGCGACGAGCTGCCCGGCGGCGACCCGCGCGTCCAGGCCGCCGCCCAGCGCCTCGGCGAGCGCCTCCTCGGACCGCTCCAGGTGGCCGTACATGCCCGCTACCAGCGACGGCGTGCCGTAGAGCAGCCGGTGGAAGGCGAGGACCCGCGGGTGGTCGTTGAGCCCCGTGACCGGGTCCCGGCGGGCCAGCCCGGCCAGGAAGTGGTCCCGCAGGGCCCCCACCACCGACTCGCCCTCGGCCCGGCCCGCCACGACCCGCGCCGACTCGGTCTCGTGGTCGGCGATCCGGT
Source organism: Streptomyces sp. NPDC030183 (assembly GCF_055573455.1). Taxonomy (NCBI): domain Bacteria; kingdom Bacillati; phylum Actinomycetota; class Actinomycetes; order Kitasatosporales; family Streptomycetaceae; genus Streptomyces; species Streptomyces sp. NPDC030183. Next base: position 52,206 of record NZ_JBVIBK010000019.1, on the reverse strand, counting down.
GCAGGACGAGGTCCTCCTTCGCCGGGAAGTAGCGGAAGAGGGTCGGCTTGGAGATCTCGGCGGCCGCGGCGATCTCGGCGACGGAGACCGCGTCGAACCCCTTCTCCAGGAACAGCTCGATCGCGGTCTCCGACACCGTCTCGTACATCCGCTTCTTCTTGCGCTCCCGCAGACCGGTCTCACTCATGCGGCGAGCCTACGCAGACCGGACGGACGTCGGAGCGGGCGCCGGACCGGGCGTCGAGGGAGGCGCGGGCGTCGAGCGTGGCCCGCTCGCCGAGGGCATCCCGGCCCCCGAGGGCACCGGCATCCCGGCCCCGGAGAGTCGCCCGGGAGCCGTGGAACGCGTTCGACCTGGCGTGGAGGCCCAGGCCCGCGGTCGCGGCCGCCAGCGTCATGGCGTACCCGTCCACCGCGCGGCGCACATTGGGCGCGTCCAGGCCGTCGCCGGTGACGAGACGGTCGAGGTCGACGTAGGCCGAGCGGACGGTCTCGATCCAGCGGTACACCCGCCAGTCGTCCTTCCACCCCTTGGTGCACTCCTCCGGCAGCAGCCGGCACCAGCGGCTGAACAGCCGCTCGCGGATGTCCGCCAGGGTCGGGGTCAGATGCATGTGGCGGACCAGGTCGTACAGCGGGTCGCCCACCATCGCCATCTCCCAGTCGATGAGGGTCAGCCCTCCACCGTCCTCGCGCCGCACGAGGTTCCACGGGTTGAGGTCGCCGTGCAGGAGGGCCGGGCGGCGCGGGGTCAGCAGATGGCGCCGGAGGAGTTCGCCCAGACGGCCGCTGCCGGGCAGTCCCAGGCCCCGGGCGAGGTCGAGGGTGCGCCCGGGGAGTTCGGCGACCAGCCGGATCAGCTCGTCGCACAGGCGGGGGTAGAAGTCGTCGAAGGCGGCGCTCGGGTCCAGCTCCCGGCACTCCACCCGGGTCAGCTCGGCGAGCTGGTCCACGAGGTCGTCCGCCTCGTGCGGCAGCAGGCCGTCCACCGGGTGGTCGGGGCGCCGGACGGCTCCCGCCGGCCCCTCGTAGGAGTGGATGGTGAACCGGTCGCCGAGGGCGCTGGTGCCCAGCGCCAGCACGCGCGGGGCGCGCATCCCCGGGCAGGACCGTTCGACGGCCCGCAGGACCGCGTGCTCGTTGAGGAAGCGCCGCTCCCGGGGGACGGCCGTGCCGACCTTGCGCCGCACCATCACGGGACGCGGGAAACCGGACACGCGCACGGCCGTGCTGAGGTGGGCCGTGCCCCTGAAAACCCGGTCCGCGGAGGCCGCGCCCTCCTCGAACAGAGCCTCCCGTACGGCGGAGGCCGGGAACTCCGGATGCTCGGGCACTCTCGGGTCGCGCTCCCAGGAGACGGCGGACACCGCCCGCTCACGGCTGTCCCGTGCGCCGTGGGACAGGTTCCACCGGAAGAGGACGCGCTCGATGGCGGTCTCGTCGGGCACACACCGGAGCCGCAGGGGTTCCTCCGCCGCCACCAGGGCCCGGTGCACCGTACGGGTCGCCTCGTCCAGGGCGCGCCGGTCGGACGGGTCGCCGAGCGAGGTCGCCGCGCGCATGACGTCGGGGTAGACGGAACGGGCCCGCTCGAAGGCGAGGTAGTGCCGCAGGTCCCGGTCGAGACCGTGGGCGGCCTCGCTCCGCCGCCGGCCCACCGCCTCGCGCCAGGCGTCCGTCACCTCCTCCCACTGCTCGTCCGGGTACCGGGTGCGCAGCAGATGGGCGGCGAGGTCGTGCAGCGGATCGCCGTAGGTGGCCGACGCCCAGTCGAGGCAGACCAGCGGGGGATCGCCGTCGTCCGCACCGTCGTCCGGCACGAGTACGTTGTCGCGGCGCAGATCGGTGTGGAGCAGGCCGAAGGGGCGGCTGATCATCGCCGGCACCCGCTCGGCGAACCGCAGCAGGGCGTCGTCGGGGATGCCCAGGGTCGCGAAGAGCCCGCCGAACCGGTCCCAGGCGCGCCGTCCGATCTGCTCCTCCGCCGCGAGGGCGAGCGCCCGCAGGAAGGCCCGGCCGTCCCTGCCCGACCGGGGCCAGGACTGCGGCAGCGGAGGCAGGTCCTTCCTGCGTACGCGGGTCAGGTCGGCCAGCAGCCCGGTGAGGCCCTGGACCAGACGGGCGTCGAGCGGTTTGCCGTCGGGGCAGACATCGGACAGCCGTACGCCCGGCGCATGGGCCAGGACGGTCAGGTCCCCGCGCCGGACGAGACAGCGCGGTACGTGCGGCAGGACCCGGTGGACCGCGCGCAGGACCTCCGTCTCGTCCTGCCAGGTCCTGACGGCCGCGGGCAGGGCGGACCCGACGCACCGGCGCACGGTGAGGGACTGCCCGGGGTCGCAGCCCACGAGGCGCCGGTCGGCCTCGGTCGGCGTCCGCACCGTGTGGTCAAGGTGGTGATGGCCCCGCCGGAACTCTCCCAGAGCCGTGGCGTGACGCACGAAGCCGTCGAACGCCGTCCTCCGGGCACCAGGCATGGGTGGACCATCCAAGGGTCACTCCTGAACAGCCGTGCGTCGCCTCTGATGTCCATGCGACGAAAGTGAGAGTGGGGCCACTGTAATGGGCTGGGCCCCGGCGCACCCGGTCAATGGCTGGTTCAGGACTTGCGCTCGGCTCAGGCCCGGGACCGCAGCACGTCCAGGACGGGCTCCAGCGAGCGGACGACGACCCGGGCGCCCGCCTCCCTCAGCTGTCGTCCCTTGGCCTCGTCGCGGGCGTAGCCGAGGAACGGCACCCCGGCGCCTTCCGCGGCGATCACGTCGGTGGGGGTGTCGCCGATCATCAGGGCGGCGGAAGGGGTGGCGCCCAGGGCGCCCAGCGCCCGGTTCAGGCAGTGGGGGTCCGGCTTCAGCAGGTGGAGGTCGCTCGTCCGGCCGTATATGTGCCGGCTGAAGCACCCGGTGAGGCCCCGCCCGGCGAGGTAATCGGCCACGGTGCGGGGGGAGTTGTTGGTGGCGACGGCGAGCCGGACGCCGACCGCCCACCAGGTGCGGATCAGCGGATCGGCGTACGCGGTGGGCATGGCGGAGGTGACCGCCTTGAGTTCCTGCTGGGTGAACCTCTCCTCCAGCTCGGCCACCAGATCACTGCGTGGGCGTCTTCTGTCGATGGCGTACAGCACCACCATCGGATCGGGGTGGACCCGCTCCTCCTCGGTGAGCAGGCCGTGCAGCCCCTGTCCCTCCAGCCAGGCGACCAGGTCCTTGGCCACCTGCTCCGCGGAATGGCCCGCGAACAGCCGGCAGATCGGACCGTCGAAGTCGAACAACACGTAGCGAACAGGAGCGATCAGCTCACGCAGGATCTCTGTCTCGACCGTCACCGCATCAGTCTGCTTCGTATCAGGCGTCACTAGGAGAGTGTCAGGTCCGTGGTGATGGTTTCCCAGAGGGCGTCGAACCACTGCTGGGACTGCTCCACGAACGCCTCGTCCCGCCGGCCGGTCTCCCGCGCGAACGAGAACAGCAGCGACTGGGTCCCGAACGCGTCGTACATCTCCAGCGGGCCGCCCTCCAACTGCTCCTCGCGCCTCATGAGCGTGTAGTACGCGATGAGGGCCTCGGTGCCGTTGAGGAGGTACAGCTTCACCGGCGGGGTGAACGGCAGCGCGCGGAAGGCCACCCGGACGTCGATGCCGTGGGAGGTGCGCAGCGCCCGGAGGTTGTGGCGCAGTACGCGGATCTGGGCGTTGCGCTGGTCCAGCCAGCGCTTGTGGACGGGGTCCTCCTCGTCGTCCTCGCCGCGGCCCTCGACCGGCACCGGGAAGGCCAGGTTGATCTTCCGGGACGGCAGGAGGATACGGACGTCGATCGACTCGGGGCGGATCGTTCCCTCATGGATGAGGCGGACCGGTTCGCCGAGCGCCAGCATCAGCGTCTCGGCGGTGAGGCAGGCGGCGTCGACCCGGACGTGCGGTGCCGAGAACGCCTCGGCGAGCCGGGGGGCGAGGCCCACCATCGTCGGCTGGGGCTCGTGGCCGGCGGGGCGGGTGGCCTCGGCGACCCGGGGCGGGCTGCCCTTGCTCACATTGCTCAGCAGCCCCTCCTCGTGCAGGACGCGCAGGGCCTGTCGCACCGTGCCGCGTTCGACGCCGAACTCGTCGGCCAGCTCGGCCTGGGTGGGCAGCCGTTCGCCCGGCCTGAGCCCGCCGCTGCGGATGCGTTCCCGCAGGGTGTCGGCGATCTCCTGGGACGAGAGCCTTCTGCTGCCGTTCACTGCGACGTTCTCCTGGGTCACGACCAAAACGCTACAACTCTCATCCATCTTTGTGGAGTTCACCGCAAGGTGGTTATGAGTATCAACCAAGTGGGCACCATCTCATCATAGTTGGTAACCAACTTGGTGAAGTTGGCGGACGTCCAGCCTCCTCTTGCCCGCCCCGCCCCAGCGCCTCGAAGGAGGTACCACCATGCCCGCCCTCGCCCTTCTCTCCGCCATCGCCGTCGTCGCCTTCCAGCAGATGGTCGAGTGGCGCTACGGCACGATGGGGATCGTCGGCCTGCTGCTCCTCTCCGTCGGCCTGAAGGCGCGCAACCACACGTGCAGCTCCATAGGCGCCGTGATCCTCGCACTGGTCTTCGCCGGTCCCGCCCTGTGACGACCGGCCCGACCGTCAGCTCGTGAGCACCAGCTCCGAGCTGATGGTGTCCCACAGCGCGTCGAACCACAGCCGGGACTGCTCGACGAAGCTCGCGTCCCTGGGGGCCGAGCCGGCGCCCCGCTCGAAGGCGAACAGCATCGACTGGGTGCCCTCGGCGTCGTACATCTCCAGCTGCTCGCTGTCCACTTCCGCCTCCGTCCGCCGCACGGTGTAGTACGCGAACAGCGCCTCCGCGCCGTTGAGGAGGTACAGCTTCACCGGCGGGGTGAAGGGCAGCGCGCGGAAGGTGACACGGACGTCGACCCCGTGCGTGGACCGCAGGGCCAGCAGGTTGTGCCGCAGGACCTGGCCCTGGGCGTTGCGCTGGGCGAGCCAGCGGCGTTGCAGCCGGCCGTCGACCGAGGCGTCGACCGGCGCCGGGAAGGCGAGCGGGATGTCCCGGCTGGGCAGCAGCACCCGTACGTCGACCCTGGCCGGTTTTATGCGCCCCGCGTGAATCTCGCGCAACGGCTCACCCACGGCGAGCGTGAGGGACACGGCCGTCAGGCAGAGGGCGTCGATCACCACGTGCGGGGCGGCGAAGGCGGCGGATATGCGTGGGGCGAGTTCCACCATGGTGGGACGCGGCGGCGAACCGGGGCCGCCGGTGAACGTCTTTGCCAGGTCCGGAGCCACCGTCGCGGGGCTCCCCTTGGAAACGTTGGTGAGCAGCCGCTCCGACTGGAGGATGCGCAGCGCCTGGCGGACGGCACCGCGCTCCACCCCGAACTCGTCGGCGAGCTTGGCCTGGGTGGGCATGCGCTGTCCCGGTCGCAGCTCACCGGACCTGATCCGGCGGCGCAACACGTCGGCCACCTCGTGATGTGACCTCTGGGGCCGCTGTGACGACTTCCGTCGATCGACGGCCGCGCGTTCCCGCTCCACGTACAAACGTTACAACTTCACGCCATCTTGCGGCAGTTCATGGGAAGGTGGTTATGAGCCGACTCCAAGCGGAGATAAGTAAGGAAGAGTTGGTCGCCAACTTCCCTGACATGGTCCAACTTTCAGCTTGTTGGTGGCCTCGCTCGCAGAGACCGACCGTTCGACCTCCCTTCCGGAGGGGAGCCGGGAGTTCGACCGGTCCGCACAGCCACAACTGAATGGCACAGCCACAACTGAATGCGCAGCCACAACCACAACTGAACAGCTACGGACGCACCACACCAGCACACCGAGGAAGGGTCGAACGACAACTCCCGGGTCCCGGCGGCGGACCCGGCATCAGAAGATGTCCGGGCACCACGGGCGCCTGGACGTCCGCAGCAGGGCGTCGGCGACAGCGGCGGCGCCCTTCCGCTGTTCCACGACACGGCCGAGCGCGGCGAGTCGCACCGCCGACTCGTCGCCCAGCCACAGCGCGCCGAGGTCAGCGACGTCCAGCACCAGATCGCCGTCCTCGCTCGTCGGCACGCAACTCGCGCCGTCCGGACCGGCGTCCAGCCGGTAGCGCCCGGCCGCGAACCGGGCGTCGTCGGCGATCTCCAGCACCAGCGTCCCGCTGCCCGCGTACGTCCGCGCCTCCAGCGCCCGTACGACGTCCAGGATCCGTACCCACAGCCAGTCCGCCTGGGCGGTGACCCGCGCGGCGCGCGGGTCGGGGAAGAAGTGCGGGAGGAGGTCGTCGGGGGCCCGCCAGCCCGTCTTGACCTTGGTGATCCAGTCGATCGAGCACAGGAAGTGCCACAGGGCTCGCTCGGCTGCGGGGGTCGTCGCGATCAGCCAGTTGACGTCCGCCGTGTTGTGCGGCTGCTTGTCGTGCCAGTTGTCGTCCGACCCGTACGACACGAGGCCCTCGACCTCACCGCCCGCCGAGCGGTACACGGCGTAGAACGGCTCGGTCCACGACGACACGAGGCCCGGCTCACCGGTGTTGAGCAGCCACCAGCGCTCGTCGCGGCTCACGGCGCCCGGTTGGGCGAGGCGCAGCCGCTCGTGCAGCTCAGGGCCGAGCTTGCGGACGTCCGCGCCGTCGACGAGGTCGACCCGGCCGCCGTCCGCGGGGCCGGACCAGCGAGGGTCGAGGCCGGTGCGGGGCACGTCGATCGTCCACTCGGTGGTCCAGGTGGCGGGGCCGAAGCCGTAGCGGCCGTAGATCGGGTACTCGGCGGCGATCAGTGTGGCGACGACGTCCCCGCGGTCCTTCGCGGCGGCGAGGTCGTCGGCCATCATCCGGGTGAGGAGGCCCCGCCGGCGATGCGTGGGGGTGACCGTGACGTTCGAGATGGCGTCGGCGGGGACGGCCGCGCCGCCCACCGCGGTCAGTTGCTGCGGGAACGAACGGAACGTGGCGACACAGCGGTCCCCGTCGAACGCGCCGAGCGTACGGGCCGGGACGATGTGCGCGGTGCGGTCCTTGAACTCCTGCTCCGACCACGTCTCCGGCGGCCGCAGGAACCCGGTGTTCAGCGCGCGGATCCAACCGGCCTTGTCGTCCTCGGTGATGGCACGCACAGCTACGTCCTGGGAGGGGCTCATGAAGCCACGCTAGGGGGTGCGCGGAGGGGCTGTCGCGGGGTTTTCGGGGGCCGCGGTCCGGGGTGGGGGTGCGGTTCGGGGTGGGGGCGCGGTCCGGGTGGGGGCCGCGGGCCGGGTGGGGGCACGGGTGCGTCGGCGGGTGCGGGTGGGTTGTGACCGGTCGCGCGGTTCCCCGCGCCCCTGAAGGGAACGGGCCTGCGGCCCGCCCCTTCATGAAAAGCACGGGCGCAGCCCGGTCGCTTTTCAGGGGCGCGGGGAACTGCGCGACCGGCCACGACGCACCCGCAGCCGCCCTGCGACGGTCACCCCCGAGCTACTGGGCGCCCCTCAGAACGCCGCCCGTACCTCCCCCACCTCCCGGCCACCCCCCAGCAACGGCAGCCGGCCGATACGGGAGACCACCGCCCCCTCGACCCCCATCAACGCGAGCGCCCGCCCGAGCACCGGCCCCAGCGCCCGCCCCCCTCCGTCGTCGACCTTGAACGCGAGCGCGCGCCCGTCGGCGAGCGCCACCGCCTGGACCCCCTCCGCGCCCATCTTGGACAGCGCGCCCGGAACCTCCCGCATGACCCACGTGTCGTGCCGGCGCGTACCGGCCACGTACTCGGGATGCGCACGCATCGCGTCGGCCACCCGGCGCTCCGCGGAACCGTCCGGCGCACGCACGAACGCGCGGAACGCCCGGGCCAGCCCCGTGAGGCCGATCGCCATCAGGGGAGCACCGCAGCCGTCCACGCCCACCGCCGCCACCGGCTCGCCCGCCGCCTCCTCGACCACCGTGCGGATGAGCCGCTGGAGGGGATGGTCCGGCTCCAGGTACGTCTCCAGGGGCCACCCCCGCCCCGCCGCCGCCGCGAGCATCGCCGCGTGCTTGCCGGAGCAGTTCATGGCGACCCGGTCCCGCACCCCGCCGGCGGCCAGGTACGCCTCCGCCTCCACCCGGTCCAACGGCAGGTCCGCCGGGCATCCCAGCGCCTCCGCGCCGAGCCCCGACTCCGCGAGCATCTTCCGTACGAGGTCCCGGTGGAACGCCTCCCCCGAGTGGCTCGCGGCGGCCAACGCCAGCCGCTCGCCCGCGAGATCGAGTCCCGCGCGCAGGACCCCGGCGGCCTGCATCGGCTTGTTCGCGGACCTCGGGAAGACGGGCGCCGTCACGTCCCCCACCGCCCACTCCACGGTCCCGTCCGCCCCCAGCACGACGAGACTCCCCCGGTGCCGCCCCTCGACGAACCCCGACCGCACGACCTCCGCGAGAACAGGCGGGACCGGCGCCTCACCGGCCCCGGCGGTTATCTCCGGCCCACCGGCCCCGGCGGCGGTCTCCGGCCCACCGGCCCCGGCGGCGGTCTCCGGCCCACCGGCCCCGGCGGCGGTCTCCGGCTCACCGACCCCGGCGGTTGTCTCCGGCTCTGTGGGATTCACGGGCATCGGCGGTCACCTTCCGGTACGGGAGCGGCGGGGTCTCACTCCGGTACCCAACACCGGCCGCCCTCCACACGATGCCCGCACGATGCCCGCCGTCTCAGAGGAGCAGGTCGTCGACCTGTGCCTCGCCCTCCCGGTAGCGCCGCGCGATCTCCGCGCTGCACTCGTCCGCCGTGCGCTGGAGCCGCTGGCGGCGGCCGGACACCTGCTGCTCGTAGCCGACGAGGCGGGCGAGCCCGGCGGTGAGTTCCTCGTCGGTACGGGCCGCGAGGTCCGACAGTTCGACCTCGGCGAGCATCTCGGCCGCCAGCAGCCGGTACTCCTCCCCGTGCGGCGTCCCCACGGTGACGTGCCGGGCCGACGAACGGTGCCGGGCCGGCGCGTCGGTGAGGATCTCGGAGAGCCGGTCGACCAGCGCCGGCGTACGCCCGTCGGACCCGGACGGCTCCGCCGCGCCCCCTCGGCGCGCCAGTTCGGCCCGCAGGATGTCGATCCGGCCCTGCAGCAGCCGCCGCACATAGCTGAGGTCGGCCTCGTCCCGCTGGGCGTCCCGGCGCAGGGTGCGCAGCTCCGGCAGCCGCAGCCGGGACAGATCGTGCTCCGGTGGGTCCGGCGGCAGCAGTGGTCCGCTGTCCGTGCGCTGGACCGGCGGCCGGCGGATCCCCGGTGCGGACCCCGGCCCCGTACGGGCAAACGTGGCAGTGACCGGGGGCTGCCCGGTACTCGATGTGCTCATGCGCCTCAACCGTCCCCTCGACCGGTGTGTGTGAGCATGGTGCCACTCTCGGTGGCCGCTTTGTGACCGAGTCCCCCCGATCCACCCCCAGATGGTCGGTAATGGATCAATAAGAAAGACCGGGCAAAGCGCTCCTCAAACGCCCGTGATCACGAACCCCCCGTACGGAGGACCCCCTCACCCACGGCTGATGGACGGCGGCGGCATGATGGTCGGCATGCGTGCGGTGGTGCAGAGGGTCGACGGCGCGAGCGTCGTCGTGGACGGTGAGACGGTCGGGGCGATCGAGGGCGAGGGCCTGTGCGTCCTGGTCGGGGTGACGCACGAGGACACCAAGGAGAAGGCCGCGCAGCTGGCGCGGAAGCTGTGGTCCCTGCGGATGCTCAGCGACGAGAAGTCGTGCAGCGACATCGACGCGCCGCTGCTCGTGATCAGCCAGTTCACGCTGTACGGGGACGCGCGCAAGGGCCGCCGGCCCACATGGAACGCGGCGGCCCCGGGTGATGTCGCGGAGCCGCTCGTCGACGAGGTCGTGGCCCGGCTGCGGGAGCTGGGGGCGACGGTGGCCACGGGACGGTTCGGCGCGAAGATGCGGGTGTCCCTGACGAACGACGGCCCCTTCACCGTCCTGCTGGAGATGTGACGGCCCCTTCACCGTCCTGCTGGAGGTGGAGGGCGCCCCGCCGGTCACGGCCGGGACGCCCTCGCGGGGCCCGTACGGGGCTCTACGGCTCGACGACGACTTCCTGGGCCGCCGCCGTCGTGTCCGCCAGGAGCGGCGCGTCCACCGGGACGTTCCGCTTCACCAGGGCCAGCGCGACGGGGCCCAGTTCGTGGTGGCGTACCGACGTGGTGATGAAGCCGAGCTTGCGGCCCTCGGGGCCGTCGTCGGCGAGCCGGATGTCCGTGCCGGGGGGCGGCAGGTGGACCTCGCTGCCGTCGAGGTGGAGGAAGACCAGCCGCCGCGGCGGCTTGCCCAGGTTCTGTACGCGGGCGACGGTCTCCTGGCCGCGGTAGCAGCCCTTCTGGAGGTGCACCGCCGAGCCGATCCAGCCCAGTTCGTGCGGAATGGTGCGGTGGTCGGTCTCGAAGCCGAGGCGGGGCCGGTGGTGCTCGACGCGCAGCGCCTCGTACGCCAGCAGACCCGCCGCCGGGCCGGCCTTCTCGGCGTACGTCTCCAGGTCGCCCCGCGGGAGGAAGAGGTCACGGCCGTACGGCGTCTCGCGGACGACCACACCCTCCGGGACCTCGGTGATCGACCCGGCGGGCAGATGGACGACCGCGAAGTCGTCCGTGCGGTCGGCGACCTCGACCCGGTAGAAGAACTTCATCGACTCCAGGTAGGCGAGCAGCGCCTCCCGGGTGCCGGGCTCGACATGGGCCCAGACGGTCTCGCCGTCGTCCACGAGGTACAACGCGTGTTCGATGTGGCCGTTGGCGGAGAGGATGAGGGCCTCGGTGGCCTGGCCGGTCGGGAGTTCGCTGACGTGCTGGGTGAGCAGCAGATGCAGCCAGCTGAGCCGGTCCTGGCCGGTGACGGTGATGACGCCACGGTGGGAGAGGTCGACGAATCCGGTGCCGTCGGCGAGGGCGCGCTGTTCGCGGAACAGATCGCCGTAGTGGGCGGCGACACCTTCGTCCACGCCCTCCGCGGGGACGGCGCCGGGCAGGGACAGCAGAGGGCTTTTCATACGACTAAGCCTACGACTCGGTATTTGAATCTTTCAGGTCGTCCGGGGCGCTCGGGCCCGTCCCGGGCCCCGCCGCCTTCGCGGCCTTCGCCGAGCAGTCCGCGCAGCGGCCGAAGATCGCGAAGTGCTTCATGTCCGTGTCGAAGCCGAACGTCTCGCGCAGCTTGTCCGTGAACTCGGCCGCCACCGACACATCGGCCTCGATGACCGTGGTGCAGTCCCGGCACACGAGGTGGATGTGGTGGTGCCGGTCGGCCAGGTGGTACGTCGGCGCCCCGTGCCCCAGATGGGCGTGGCTGACCAGCCCCAGCTCCTCCAGGAGCTCCAGGGTCCGGTAGACGGTGGAAATGTTGACCCCCGACGCCGTCTTCCTCACTTCCGCGAGGATGTCGTCGGGGGTCGCGTGCTCCAGGGTGTCCACGGCTTCGAGCACAAGCTGCCGCTGCGGGGTCAGGCGGTAACCGCGCTGCCGCAGATCAGTCTTCCAGTCGGTGCTCACCACACTGGAAGTCTAGGGTGTTTGAAAGTCGGGTGCTGTGCCGGACTTTCCAACACCCCCTGGTGACTACTTGAAGAAGGCGATGCCGTCGTCCGGCATGTCGTCGGGGAGGGCCTTGGCCCAGCGCTCGACGTCCTCCGGGGTGACGACCTTCTTCAGGTGGGCGGACATGTAGGGGCGCAGCTCGACCTCGGGGGTCTGCTTCTCGCCGACCCACATGAGGTCGCTGTTCACATAGCCGTACAGCCGCTTGCCGCCGGTGTAGGGGCCGGAGGCGGCGGTGCGGGCCACGGCGTCGGTGACCAGGTCGATCTGCGGCTTCTTGTCGGCCAGCTCGCCGTACCAGACCTCGACGACGCCGTCGTTGCGGACCATGGTGACCTCGACCTTGCGGTCGGCGTCGATCCGCCAGAAACCGGACTCGGACTCCAGCGGACGGACCTTGTTGCCCTCGTTGTCCAGCACCCAGCTGTGGGAGTGGTACTCGAGGAAGTCCCGGCCGTCGTGGGTGAAGGAGACCTCCTGGCCGAAGTTGCACTTCTCGGCGCCGGGGAAGTCGTGGACGCCCGCGCCCGACCAGCTGCCGAGCAGGAAGGCGAGGGGGACGAGGTCCTTGTGCAGGTCGGACGGGATCTCGATCATGAGTGGCGGTTCCTGGGGTGGTCGGTCAGCGCTGGCCCTGGTACAGCTTCTTCACAGCCAGTCCGGTGAAGGCGAGAACGCCGACGCAGACCGCGACCAGCAGGAGTTCGAAGAAGAGTTCCACGGGGTGCTCCTCGAAATGAGCGAAGGTTCGGTACTACACAGGGCCGGCCCCCAGCTTACGCGGCCCCGTGCGGGGACGGTCCGTGAGGTCGGCGCCGCCGCGCCCGTGCGCTCGGCGGGCTCCCCGGGCGGTCGGCGGACTACGCTGCGGGCATGGCGAAGAAGCTCGTGATCAAGGTGACGGCGGGGGCCGACGCTCCCGAGCGCTGCTCCCAGGCGTTCACGGTGGCCGCGGTGGCCGTGGCCAGCGGGGTGGAGGTCTCCCTGTGGCTGACCGGGGAGTCGGCGTGGTTCGCGCTGCCGGGCCGGGCCGCCGAGTTCGAGCTGCCGCACGCGGCGCCGCTGCCGGACCTGATCGACTCGGTCCTCGCGGGTGGCCGTCTCACCCTGTGCACCCAGTGCGCCGCCCGGCGCGACATCACCGAGCAGGACGTCATCAAGGGCGTACGGATCGCGGGCGCCCAGGTCTTCGTGCAGGAGACCCTGGCCGACGACACCCAGGCGCTCGTCTACTGAGACACCGGTCCACCGCCGGCCGGCCGCCGTTCAGGGCTGTCGGCCGGGGCGCCTCTTGCCGTCCAGTTCGTCCCACCACTCGTCGGACTTGGGGTCGCCGGACGGGTCGTCCCACCAGCGGTCGTCGGGCCCCCGCCGGTTGGCGACGACGGCGGCCAGCGGCGGGATGACCATGGCGACCAGACACATGCCGACCGCCACGGGAACCGACCAGAGGCGTACGACTCCCCACGCGAGGACGAAGAGCGTGAGGCACGTCCCCATCATGACGAAGTAGCGGTGGCGCCTCCGCGCGTACATGCCTCCAGGGTAGGGCGGCCGGTCCCGGCATGCCCCAGGACCGGCGGCCCGGCGTCCGGGCATGCCGAAGGGCCGCGCCCCAGGCGTCCAACCCAGGGGGGCGCGGCCCTTCGGCCGTTCACGGAGTGCCCGTTCACGGAGTGCCCGTTCACGGAGTGCCCGTTCACGGGGTGCCGTTCAGGGGGTGCCTCAGACGGCGATCGCGACCTCGGCGAGCGCGCCCTTCTCGGCGACGACGACCGTGCGGTCGGCGGTGCCGCCGGGGACCAGGGCGCGGACGGTCCAGGTGCCCTCGGCCGCGTAGAAGCGGAACTGGCCCGTCGCGGAGGTGGGGACCTCCGCCGTGAACTCGCCGGTCGAGTCCAGCAGACGGACGTAGCCCGTCACCGGCTCGCCGTCGCGGGTCACCTGACCCTGGATCGTGGTCTCACCGGGCTTGATCGTCGAGGCGTCCGGGCCGCCGGCCTTCGCTCCACACATGTCTTTCTCCAGATGGGGTCTGACCGGAAGGAAGGCCGGTCGGGACGAACGGGGGTGTGCGGGTACCGCTGGGGGTGCTTACTTGTTGGCGCCGAGTTCGATCGGGACGCCGACGAGGCTGCCGTACTCGGTCCAGGAGCCGTCGTAGTTCTTGACGTTCTCGACACCGAGCAGCTCGTGCAGGACGAACCAGGTCAGCGCGGAGCGCTCACCGATGCGGCAGTAGGCGATGGTGTCCTTGGCGAGGTCCACCTGCTCCTCGGCGTAGAGCTCCTTGAGCTCCTCGTCCGACTTGAAGGTGCCGTCGTCGTTGGCGTTCTTCGACCACGGGATGTTGCGGGCGGACGGGACGTGGCCCGGACGCTGCGACTGCTCCTGCGGCAGGTGGGCCGGGGCGAGCAGCTTGCCGGAGAACTCGTCGGGCGAGCGCACGTCGACCAGGTTCTGGGAGCCGATGGCCGCCACGACGTCGTCGCGGAAGGCGCGGATCGCGGTGTTCTGCGGCTTGGCCTTGTACTCGGTCGCCGGGCGCACCGGAACCTCGTCGACCAGCTCGCGGGCGTCGAGCTCCCACTTCTTGCGGCCACCGTCGAGCAGCTTGACGTCCTCGTGGCCGTACAGCTTGAAGTACCAGTAGGCGTAGGACGCGAACCAGTTGTTGTTGCCACCGTAGAGGATCACCGTGGTGTCGTTGGCGATGCCCTTCTCCGACAGGAGCTTCTCGAAGCCCTCCTGGTCGACGAAGTCACGGCGGACGGGGTCCTGGAGGTCCTTCGTCCAGTCGATCCGGATCGCGTTCCTGATGTGGTTCTTCTCGTACGCGGTGGTGTCCTCGTCGACCTCGACGATGGCGATGTTCGGGTTGTCGAGGTTGGCCTCGACCCAGTCGGCGTCGACGAGGACGTCGCTGCGGCTCATGCTTTCTCTCCTCCGGGGCAGTTGCGGCGGGGCGTGCGAAGCGCCTCCGGCGGTTTCAGCCGGGCGCGCACGGGTGTGTGCCCTGTTCGGGCAGGGCGAACGGGAAAGGCGGCCGGCCGGGGGCTGCCGCTCTCAGAAAGTGCGACAGAGCATGGCGGCGACGCGGCACAGGTCTACTGCCCGCCGCTTCGTGAGATCCGCCTGTCGCTTCATGGTTGTCGATCGTAGGGACGGACAGGCGGGCGTGTCACCGGCATGTCGTATTCTGAGACGCGATCGTCCGGATTGTGGGATGAGTTCCCCGGAACGGCGATACGCAAGGGGCTCGCGGGCCGGCGCGGCCGTCGTCACATCTGCGGTACGGACACCGCCGTCTCGCCTGTCGGACGCGGAGCCTCTCGGCCCGCCCACTCTGGCCCTCGCGTTCCCCGGCTGCTCGGGGGTGCTCCAGGGTGCTCCGGGGTTGCTCGCAGCTACCGGACTACCCGGCCAGCCGGACGTTCGAACCCTTCACCGAGATGTCCACCCCGTTCGGCGCGGCCTCCACCTTGTCGAGCTTGATACCGCCGGGCAGGTCGTCGATGGCCTGCTGGAAGTCGGTGATCGAACGGACCGCGTTCTCGGCCAGCGCGGCACCGAGCTCGGGCAGCGAGTCGGCGCGCACCTCCACGGAGTCGTCCTTGACGCTCACGGTGCTCAGCACGGGGAACGTCTTCTTGCCGAGGATCGGGATGTCGGCCTCGATCGCGACCTTGATCTTGCCGTTGCCGCCGTCGGAGAGACCGACCACGCGCGCGGTGGTGCCGGGGGCGACCCGGGTGGGCTCGGACTTGGCGGCCTTGAGGAGCTCGTCGTACGCGATGGTCGCGGTGCCGGTGGCGGAGGCGGCCGTGGCGGAGCTGTAGTCGCCGGAGAACTCCACGCCGCGCATGTGCGCCGTCAGGTCGGCGATGCGGATGCTCTCGTCGGACTTGCCGGTGGTGGCCTCGTAGTCCGAGATGCCGACCTCGACGTCGTCCAGTTCGCCGCCGGCGACCTGGGTGAGGAAGGGGAAGCCGTTGATGGACACGTCCGGGGTGGCGGTCAGGCCCTCGCTGCTCTTCAGCTTCCGGGCGACCTCGTCCTCGGCGAACCCGACGGCCACGCGGTCGGCGACCACGAAGAGGCCGCCCAGGATCACGGCGACGATCACAAGTATCCGCAGTGCGCGCATCTCTCGGTGTTCCCCACGTTGTCCACTCGGCGGCCCGCTCGTCCTTCAACGACCAGAGTGGCCGCTCCGGGCGAGGGTAATCGCGCGGCGGTAAAACGGGCGTCGGTTCGTGAACGTTGTTGATCACCTGTGACAGGACGCGGGCCGGGGTGGACCGGGCTTCGGGTACGGGTGGGTGAGCGCTGGTCGCGTGAAAAGCACGGGGCGCAGCCCCGGGTGCTTTTCAGGGGCGCGAGAACGGCGCGACCAGCCCCCGCGCACCCGCACCGCCGACACAGGTCGGCCGAACAAACAGCGCGCCCCGAGCTACAAGGCGCCCGGCCTCAGCCCAGCGCCCGGCCCAGCAGATACACCGCCGGCGCCGCCGCGGCGAGCGGCAGCGCCACCCCCGCCGTGAAGTGCACGAAACGGGACGGGTAGTCGTAGGCGGCGACCCGGTGGCCGACCAGCGCGCACAGCCCGGCCCCCGCGCCCAGCAGCGCCCCGGAGCTGCCGAGTTCGGTCGTTCCGCCGACGGCGACCCCCGCACCGCTCGCCGCCAGCAGCGCCACCACCACCGATGCCGCCGTCGGCAGCGGCAGCGCCCGCGCCACCACGGCCACCGCCACAGCGACCCCGCCGACCGTGACCGCGTTCGCGGTGGCCGCCAGATACCCGGTCGCGATGATCGCGAGCGCCGCCGAGGCGACCGTCGCCATCAGGCCGTACAGCCGCTCGTCGGGGTCCGCGTGGCTGCGCAGCCCGAGCACGATCCCGAGCAGCACCCAGACGCCGAGCGTCCCGAGGATCGCCGCGGGCGCGTGTTCCCGCCCGGCCACGAACAGCGCCGCGTCCGCCGCGAGCGCACCGGCGAACGCCAGCACGATGCCCTGCCGGGCCGGCCACATGCCGTTCAGCCGGAACCAGCCCGCCGCCGTCACGGCCTGGAGGATCACCAGCGGTACGGCGAGCGCGTACTCCCCGATCGCCGCCGCGCCCGCCAGCAGCAGACCCAGGACGGCCGTGATCAGCGCCGGCTGCATGCCGGGCTCGATGATCGGCGACCGTCCCTCGGCCCGCGCCCGCTGCGCGTCGGTGATCCGCGCGTTCCCGGTGAGCGTCGGGGGCCCGTACGCGGGCCCGGCCCCGGAGCCGGAGGAGTGGGCGGGGTCGCCGCCCTGGGCGTGGCCGTGCGGAGCCCCCGGCGCCTGCCCCTGGGGGAACCCCTGACCGTGCGGGTACGCCTGGCCCTGCGGACCGGCCTGCCCCTGCTGCCCCTGCGGACCGGCCTGCCGATGCTGCCCGGTGTGCCCATGCTGTCCGGGCTGGCCCTGCTGTCCGGCCTGGTGGTCCGCGGCGTACTGCGCGGGGCGGCCGTCCGGCTGCGGGGGCAGGTACGCCGTCTCCGTCAGGTTCGCCGCGAAGGGGGCGGTCCGCGGCTGCGTCTGGGTCTCCCAGGTCTGGCCGTCCCACTGCTGGGTGTACTGCTGCGCGTGGGCGGCCTGGTCCTCGTCGTACCCCTGCCACTGCTGCGCCGCGTACGGCGGCTGCTGCTCCGGCTGCTGCTGGGCGTCGTAGCCGGGGTGCCCCTGGTGGCCCTCGTACCCGTACGGCTGGTTGCTCATGATCTGGGGGTCACCCTCCTGCGAACGGCGGGAGCACCTCGACCGTGCCGCCCTCGGCCAGACGTACCGTCTCATGGTCACGGGTGCCCACGGGGTTCCCGTCGACGAGGAAGGAGCAGCGCCTCAGCACCCGGACGAGTTCGCCGGGGTGGCGCTCGCTGATCTCGCCGAGGGCCTCGGCGAGGGTGTCCGCGTCGTAGGGCTCCTCGGAGATGCCGGCGGCGGCTTTGGCCGCGGCCCAGTAGCGGACGGTGCCCTTTGGCATCTGCGTTCCTCTTGGTTAGTCGTGACGGGCATCAGGCTACGGGGGAGTCCGTGCCGTGGAGAAACCGCGGGCGGATCGTGCCGTCCAGCCCCTTTCGCACCACCCAGTCCCCCATCCGGTCCAGCAATTCCCCGGTGGCCGCGTGTTCCGCGTGGCCCATGCCCTCCTCCAGCCACAGTTCCGCGTGCCCGCCCGCTGCCTCCGCGAGCATCCGGGGGTGGTCGACGGGGAAGTAGCCGTCCCTGTCGCCGTGGACGATCAGCAGTGGCGTCGGAGCGATCAGAGGGACCGACTCCACCGGCGAGGGCGGCACCGGGTTCCACTCGCGGTGGTGGATGCGGGTGTGGAAGCCGTAGCGGCCGACGAGGCGGCCCGCGGGGCGGGTGACCAGCCAGTGGAGGCGTCGCATGGGAGCCGTCCCCCGGTAGTACCAGCGGGCGGGCGCGCTGACCGAGACCACCGCGTCGGTGCCGGCGTCGGGCAGGGCCGCGTGACGCAGGACGACCGACCCGCCCATGGAGAAGCCGACCGTGGCGACGCGTTCGTGTCCGAGGGCGCGGGCCCAGCGGACGGCCGCCGCCAGGTCGAGGACCTCGCGGTCGCCGACCGTGGAGTGGCCGCCGGACCGTCCGTGGCCGCGGAAGGAGAAGGTCACGACGGAGCCGTACCGGGTGAGGGCCGACACCACTCTTCGAACATGCGGCCGGTCCACACCGCCCGTGAAACCATGCGCGACGACGATCGCCGGATGACTTCCGAGTGGCTTTCCGGTGTCGTCGGAGAGAGAGTGAGAGGCGTTGTATACGACCGTGCCCGGGTTGTATACGGCCTCGATATTCACCCCGTCTTCCGTGCTCAGAAACCTGCGCAGAGGGTTCTTCGGCGGCCCGGAAGCGGTTCGGTACCCCGTCTCAGAGTCCGGGATATCGGAAGATCGCGTCACATCACCTGCCGGACCAGCGCTCATGTGGGCTATTCTGCTGGACAGAGGACTCGGGCAACGTAGCCCCCGGGTCCTTTTGTGCTTTCGGAAGCGTTGTATACGAAGCGGGAAACACCAGGTGACCGCAGGTGTACGGGCCCCCGGGAACGCAGAGCAGACCGCTGTGAAGTTCCGCAGTGCAGTTCGCAGTGCCGTAAACGTCCTCGCAGGGACCGAGGAGGAACCAGACGTATGAGTTCTCTGCTGCTCCTGACCAATGCCCTCCAGCCGTCGACGGAGGTGCTCCCGGCTCTCGGCCTGCTGCTGCACAACGTGCGCGTGGCCCCGGCGGAAGGCCCCGCCCTCGTCGACACCCCCGGTGCGGACGTGATCCTCATCGACGGACGCCGTGATCTCCCGCAGGTCCGCAGCCTGTGTCAGCTGCTGCGCTCCACCGGGCCCGGCTGCCCGCTCATCCTCGTCGTCACGGAAGGCGGCCTCGCCGCCGTCACCGCCGACTGGGGCATCGACGACGTCCTCCTCGACACCGCCGGCCCCGCCGAGGTGGAGGCACGGCTGCGGCTCGCCATGGGCCGGCAGCAGATCGTCAACGACGACTCCCCGATGGAGATCCGCAACGGCGACCTGTCGGTCGACGAGGCGACGTACTCCGCCAAGCTCAAGGGCCGCGTCCTCGACCTCACCTTCAAGGAGTTCGAGCTCCTCAAGTACCTCGCCCAGCACCCCGGCCGCGTCTTCACCCGCGCCCAGCTGCTGCAGGAGGTCTGGGGCTACGACTACTTCGGCGGCACGCGCACCGTGGACGTCCACGTACGGCGGCTGCGCGCCAAGCTCGGCCCCGAGCACGAGTCGCTGATCGGCACCGTCCGGAACGTCGGTTATCGATTCGTTACGCCCGAGAAGGGCGAACGCGCGGCCGACGAGGCGAAGGCCAAGGCCGGACGCTCAAAGGCGGAGGATGCGGACGAGACGGCGCCCCTGGAGGCCGCCGAGGTCGCGGCCGAGGCGTAGTGCGCCGCCCCGCCCCCTCCTCGGCGCACGGCGGACGCACGCGTGTGGCGCAGTCGAGCCCTCGTACGCCCTGCCCAGGGGCGGTCCATCCGCGTAGACTCCGCGCGTGGCCAAGGTGACTCGGGATGATGTGGCGCGACTGGCGGGAACTTCCACCGCCGTCGTCAGCTACGTCATCAACAACGGACCCCGGCCGGTCGCCCCGGCCACGCGCGAGCGTGTCCTCGCCGCGATCAAGGAACTGGGGTACCGGCCCGACCGGGTCGCCCAGGCCATGGCCTCGCGGCGCACCGAGCTGATAGGCCTGATCGTCCCGGACGCCCGTCAGCCCTTCTTCGGCGAGATGGCGCACGCGGTCGAACAGGCGGCCGCCGAGCGCGGCAAGATGGTCCTCGTCGGGAACTCCGACTACATCGCCGAGCGCGAGGTCCACTATCTGCGGGCGTTCCTCGGGATGCGTGTCTCCGGGCTGATCCTGGTCAGCCACGCGCTCAACGACAACGCCGCCGCCGAGATAGAGGCGTGGGACGCGCGCGTGGTGCTGCTGCACGAGCGGCCCGAGGCGATCGACGACGTCGCCGTGGTGACCGACGACCTCGGCGGCGCCCAGCTCGCCGTGGAGCATCTGCTGTCGCACGGGCACGAGTACGTCGCCTGTCTGGGCGGCATCGCCGAGACCCCCCTGGTCGGCGACCCCGTCTCCGACCACGTGGAGGGCTGGCGCCGCGCGATGGACGAGGCCGGCATCTCCACGGAGGGGCGCCTCTTCGAGGCCCCCTACAACCGCTACGACGCGTACAACGTGGCCCTCGACCTGCTCTCCGGCCCGCACCGGCCCCCGGCCATCTTCTGCTCCACCGACGACCAGGCCATCGGTGTGCTGCGCGCCGCGCGCGAACTGCGCATCGAGGTGCCCGGCGAGCTGGCGGTGGCCGGCTTCGACGACGTGAAGGAAGCGGCGCTGACGGACCCGCCGCTGACCACGGTCGCGACGGACCGCACGGGCATGGCCCGCGCCGCGGTCGACCTCGTCCTCGACGACGGCCTCCGGGTGGCGGGCTCCCGCCGCGAGCGGGTGAAGCTGTTCCCGTCGAAGCTGGTCACGCGGCGGTCCTGCGGGTGCGTGTGAAGCGGTAGGGGCGCACCGGCATCAGCCGTCCGCGAGCCTTTGTTTCCCACGTTTTCCTGCGTCCGGGGCTGTGACGGGGCCGGGCGCCTTTATATGGGACATACGAGGTTCTGCCGGGCTTCTCAGGGAGCACTCAGGGAGCTCTCATGGTGGCGCGTCAAGCTCTGAGCCATGACCGAGAGCTTCCGCCGCAGCGGCGAACACGAGAACCCCTATCAGGGTGACCAGCAGCAGCACGGCACGTCTCCGGTGAACCCGGAGTGGCCGCCCCCGCCGGCCTACGCGCCGACCCCGCCGACGCCGACGTCCGCGTACGGCTCGGCCCCGACCGCTCCTCTCTCCGAGGCGGTGCCCTCCGGTGCCGCTCCCGCGACGGCGGCCTCGTCCTCGTCCTCGCCCGCCTCGAAGAAGCGCGCCAAGGGCCCCCTCGCGCTGGTGGCGGCCGTGGCGATCGTGGCGGCGGCGATCGGCGGCGGTACGGCGTACGGGATCCAGGAGCTGACCGGCAACGACACCGTGGCCTCCAGCTCGACCAGCACGAGTGTGGTGCCGACGAGCCAGAAGGGCACGGTCGCCGGGGTGGCCTCGGCGGTCAGCCCGAGCATCGTGGAGATCAACGCCGCCTCGAACGAGGGTGAGTCCACCGGCTCCGGTGTGATCATCACCAGCACCGGCGAGATCGTCACGAACAACCACGTGGTCTCCGGTGCCTCCCGGATCAAGGTGACGACCCACAGCGGCAAGACGTATTCCGCCGAGATCGTCGGCACCGACAGCAAGAAGGACCTCGCCCTCATCAAGCTGCGGGACGCCTCCGGGCTGAAGGCGGCGACCCTCGGCAACAGCAACGGGGTCAAGGTCGGCGACCAGGTCGTGGCGATCGGTTCCCCCGAGGGGCTCACCGGCACGGTGACCAGCGGCATCGTCTCCGCGCTCGACCGTGACGTGACCGTCCCCACGGACCAGGGCCGGCAGCAACAGCAGGACGGTGGCGGCGGGTGGCCGTTCGAGTTCGGCGGCCAGGAGTTCAACGGTGACACCGGCTCCTCGACGACCACGTACAAGGCGATCCAGACCGACGCGTCCCTCAACCCGGGCAACTCCGGCGGCGCCCTGATCGACATGAACGGCAACATCATCGGCGTCAACTCCGCGATGTACTCCGCGTCCTCCTCGGGCGACGCCGGCAGCGCGGGCCTCGGCTTCGCCATCCCGATCAACACGGTCAAGTCCGACCTGAGCACGCTGCGGGCGGGCGGCTCGGACTGAGGGCGACCGCCATGCGACTGTCGGGTGATCGACCGCACGACTGTCGGATGATCGGTTGAGGCTCGACTTATCCACAGCCGTGCCCGACCCGGCGCCCTGGAACGTGCGAGGCTGAGTCCGGATCGACCACTCCTCACTCCCTCTCCCCCGCCATGCCCCACCGCACCCGAGGAACGACACGACCATGAGCCCCGCCGAAGGCGACCGTGAACCCCAGCGCATCCTCATCGTCGACGACGAGCCGGCGGTGCGCGAAGCACTCCAGCGCAGCCTCGCCTTCGAGGGGTACGACACGAAGGTCGCGGTCGACGGCGCGGACGCGCTGGAGAAGGCGACCGCGTATAGGCCGGACCTGGTGATCCTCGACATCCAGATGCCCCGCATGGACGGCCTGACCGCCGCCCGCCGGATCCGCGGCGCGGGCGACACGACCCCCATCCTGATGCTGACGGCCCGCGACACGGTCGGCGACCGTGTCACCGGGCTCGACGCGGGCGCCGACGACTACCTGGTCAAGCCCTTCGAGCTGGACGAACTCTTCGCCCGCGTCCGGGCCCTGCTGCGCCGCAGCTCGTACGCGGCGGCCGTCGCCGAGACGGACCGGGAGGACGAGGCGCTCACCTTCGCGGACCTGCGGATGGACCTGGCGACCCGTGAGGTGCGGCGGGGCGACCGGCCCGTGGAGCTGACCCGTACGGAGTTCACGCTGCTGGAGATGTTCATGGCGCACCCGCGCCAGGTCCTCACCCGCGAGCAGATCCTGAAGGCCGTCTGGGGCTTCGACTTCGAGCCCAGTTCCAACTCCCTCGACGTGTACGTCATGTATCTGCGCCGCAAGACGGAGGCGGCGGGCGAGCCCCGCCTGGTCCACACGGTGCGGGGCGTGGGGTACGTCCTGCGGCAAGGCGGCGCGGAGTGAGGAGGATCCTGCGCCGCTACCGCACCCTGCCGATCCGCACCCGCCTGTCCCTCCTGGTCGCGGCGGCGGTCGCCTTCGCGGTGGCGGCGGTATCGGTGACGTGCTGGTTCATCGTGCGGGGGAAGTTGTACGACCTGGTCGACGACGAACTCGACAAGGCCATGAGCATGGGGGCGATCCAGGACCAGGCCAGGTACGCGGTCAACAACTGCACACAGACCGTGAGTGAGCAGAACCCCCGCTTCGGCCCCCGCAACACCTACTTCCAGGTGGTCCTGGACGACGGGAAGTCCTGTGTCCTGGACTTCTCCTCCGGTCTGGTCAAGGTGACCCCCACCGACATGGAGGTCGTGAACGGCACCGAGCGCACCGAGGCCATCTACCACAACGGAACCGACACCAAGGGGAACGACGTACGCGTCAAGACCCAGCCGGTGAGTATCGCTGATCCGGACACGGGCCAGCTGTCCAACGCGGCGCTGATCGCCGCCCTCCCCCTTCACGGCACCCAGGCCACCCTCAACGACCTCGCCCTGATCCTCCTCCTCGTCTCCGGTATCGGAGTCGTCGGCGCCGGAGCGGCCGGACTGGCCGTGGCCCGGGCGGGGCTGCGCCCCGTCGACAAGCTCACGGAAGCCGTCGAGCACGTGGCGCGCACGGAGGATCTGAGCATCCGTATCCCGGTGGAGGACGAGAGCGAGGACGAGGTCGCCCGGCTGTCCCGCTCCTTCAACTCGATGACCAGCGCCCTGGCCAGCTCCCGTGACCTGCAACAACAACTGATCGCGGACGCGGGCCACGAACTGCGCACCCCGCTGACCTCCCTGCGGACGAACATAGAGCTGCTCAGCCGCAGCGAGGAGACGGGCCGCCCCATCCCGGCCGACGACCGCAAGGCCCTGCTCGCCTCGGTGAAGGCCCAGATGACGGAACTGGCCTCGCTGATCGGGGACTTGCAGGAGCTGTCCCGCTCCGACTCCGGTCAGAACGGCGGCCGGCTCCAGATCGTCGACTTCCAGGAGACGGTCGAGGCCGCGCTGCGCCGGGCCCGGCTGCGGGGGCCTGAGCTGACCATCACGGCGGACCTCCAGCCCTGGTACGTACGGTCCGAGCCCTCAGCCCTGGAGCGGGCGATCGTCAACATCCTGGACAACGCGGTGAAGTTCAGCCCCGAGGGCGGCACGATCGATGTGGCGCTGGAGGCGGGCGTCCTCACGGTCCGGGACCACGGCCCCGGCATCCCCGCCGACGAACTCCCCCACGTCTTCGACCGCTTCTGGCGCTCCCCCAGCGCGAGAGCCCTCCCCGGCTCCGGCCTGGGCCTCTCCATCGTGGCCCGCACGATCCAACAGGCAGGCGGCGAGGTGACCCTGACCCGAGCGGAGGGCGGCGGCACGCTGGCCACGGTCCGACTGCCGGGCGCGACCACGCCTCCGCCGGAGATGACATAGGGCTCTCCCCGCCTTCCTGCCAGGAAGATCTGTTCCACCGTGATCCATACCGGTTCACCTCAGGGGATGAACACCAGCCTGGAGGGACGGAAGGAAGGCAATCCACGAGGTCGCGTCGAAGACGATCACCGGGCCGTTCGGGGCCTTGCTGTCGCGGACGGGGACCAGGTGGAGGGGGCCGTCGGCGACCTCCAGGCAGTTGTTCGCTCCCCCGTCGCTGTAGCTCGACTTGCGCCAGGTGACGGTGCTGAGATCGGGGGTGCGCGTCATGATCTGTGCTCCTTCAGTACGTCCCTGATGAACGTCAGCGAGTCCGAGGGGGACAGTGCCAGATCCCGAAGCCGATCGTAGGACAAACGGTGGTGCAGCACGTCCTCCGGATCGTCCATCAACAGTCCGCTGCTGTCACCTTCCGTGTAGGCCACGGCGGTTGCGTCCGGCTGCCACAACAGGGTCAGCGATCCCTTCCCCACGAAGTGGTGGATTCCCGCGGTGAACGGCAGCACCTGAATCACCACATTGGGCCGCTGGGCCGCTGCCTCCAGGTGCAGCAACTGGCCGTGCCAGGTCTCCGCGCTGGAGGCCCGACGTCGGAGCGCCGGTTCATCGATCACGAAGCGGATGCTGGGCGCCGGATCCCTGTTCAACAGCAGCTGCCTCCCCAGGCGCGCAGCCACCTGCTCCTCGATCACTTCAGCGTCCTTGGGTGTTGTCTGGGGCTCAGACAACACCTCGCGGGCGAACTCCTCCGTCTGCAACAGCCCCGGCACGTCCGGGGTGTACACATGCACGATCCGGGCTGACGCCTCCAGCCGCATGTACTCCTTGTACTTGTCCTTGAAGGCGTCGAGCCGAGCCACCTTCCACAGACAGACCAGCAGGTCAGCGGAGCCGTAATACCCGTCCAGGTCTTCCATCACAGTCAGCTTGGACAGCCGCTCACCCGACTCCAGGCGGCTCAGATAGCTCTTGTCGTACCCGGTCTCGTCGGCCAACTGCCCGAGCGTCCTGCCCGCCTTCTCCCTCAGGAAGCGCAGGGCCTGACCCAGCACCGCCCGGCCCGACTCCGCCATCCCGTCAACCGATTCGCTCACGTCACCCCTCCCCGTTGTCTGGCGCTCCAGGCAACGCCTGGCCTCTTCCCCAACGTACGCCGCAGCCGTGACGATCTGATCGCGAACGGTAATCACCGCTCGTCATTCCGACCCTGAAATAACCCTGAGACGAGAAGGGGACGCTTTGCCATGCGCGGATTCGTCGCGAGACTCCGGGTCTTCATGCAACGGCACACCGCCGTGGACCCACAGCCTGTGGATACCCACGAGCCACCCGAACCCCTTCCGCTCCCCTCCCTCAAACCCATCGACGACCTCTGGCCCTTCGAGCCCTACGACAACTTCGTACGGCCCTACGTGCTGAGCCCCGAGGAGCTGTACGTCTACGGCGTGGACCTCGACGGGGTGTCCGCGTGATGCCCGGGCTGCGGCTGCTGCCCTGGACCTCCCCCGACGGCAAGCCCTGTTATCTCGACCCGGACACCGTGCACCCGGGCACCCTGTCCCTGCTCGCCGACCACGTGGAGACGATGCAGCTGGGGTCGGCGGAGGAGGTCGCGGCCGGTGGCAGGGCCGTACTGGCGGACCCGGTGGCCGGGGAGCGGGCGTTGCGGTTCGCGCTCACGCGGGCCGTGGAGTCGTTGGAGGACGTCGTACGGATCGCCGTCAGCCGGGGGCGACGGCTCGACGGGACCTCGGCCCCCGTCCCGGACCCGGACTGACCCGACCGGGCACAGGATGTCGGGTGCGGTGCGGTGTCCTCTTCCTAGCGTGGACGGCGCAAGGGAAGGAGACCGAGGTGCTGGAGCGGCTGAACCAGGCCCTGGACCACATCGAGTCACGGCTCGCCGAGTCGGCCGAGCCGATCGAGGTGACCGAGCTGGCCCGGATCGCGGCCACGTCGGAGTACCACTTCCGGCGGCTGTTCTCCGCACTCGCGGGGATCCCGCTCTCGGAGTACGTCCGGCGCCGGCGGCTCACCCTCGCGGGCGCCGAGGTGCTCGCGGGGGAGCGGACGCTGCTGGAGATCGCGGTGCGCCACGGCTACGGCTCGGGCGAGGCGTTCGCACGGGCGTTCAAGGCGATGCACGGGGTGGGGCCGGGCGAGGCCCGGCGGGACCGCGCGGCGCTGCGGTCGCAGCCTCGGATGTCCTTCCGTCTCGTCGTCGAAGGGAGGAGCAGCATGCGATACCGGGTCGTGGAGAAGGAGGAGTTCCGTGTGGTGGGGAGGAAGGTGAGGGTGCCGCTGGTCCACGAGGGGATGAACCCCGGGATCGTCGAGTTCGTGCGCGGGCTCGGGCGGGACACGATCGAGCGGATCGCCGCCCTCTCCGACGAGGAGCCGGCGGGCATCCTCGGGGTGAGCGACAACCTCGACCCGAGCCGGGCGGAGGGCACCGAACTGGACTACTACCACGCCGTGGTGACGTCGGCCGCCGCACCGGACGTCCCGGACGACCTGGACTCGCTCCTCGTCCCGGCGGGCTCGTGGGCGGTCTTCGAAAGCTCCGGCCCGTTCCCGCAGGCCCTCCAGTACCTCTGGCGGGACGTCTTCACCCAGTGGTTCCCGTCCAACCCGTACCGGAGCCGACCGGGCCCGGAGATACTCCGTACCCGTCTCTCGGAGGACGCCACCGAGGCGGATGCCGAGCTGTGGATCCCCGTGGAGCGGACCCCCGTGGAGCGGACCCCCGTCGGCGTCTGAGCGAGACGCGAAGACAGCGAACGCGAATCCCCGCGCCCCTGAGACTCGGGGACGCGGGGATTCGGCTGGCACGGCGAACCGAACAGCCGGCCGGCGACTAGCTGACGATCGTGATGCGGTTGGCCGCCGGCGGGGCGATCGGGTTGCCCGCCGAGGAGTTGGCGAGCAGGTACGCCTCCAGCGCGGCGAGGTCGTCGCCGCCGACCAGGTCGTTGGTGCCCTGGCCCAGCGTGGTGATGCCGTCGCCGCCGCCCGCGAGGAAGCTGTTCGTCGCGACGCGGTACGTGGCGGCCGGGTCGAGGGCCGCGCCGTTGAGCTTGATGGAGTCGACGACGATCCGGTCGGCGCCGGTCTTCGTCATGTCCAGCGTGTACGTGAAGCCGGTCGACGGCAGCAGGATCTTCGGCGAGGCCGCGTTGGAGCCGCTGACCTGCTCCTTGAGGATCTGCACGAGCTGGGCGCCCGTGAAGTTCTGCAGGTTCACCGTGTTGGAGAACGGCTGGACGGTGAAGCCCTCCGCGTAGGTGACGACGCCGTCGCCCTCGCTGCCCTTGGCGGCGTAGGTGAGGGGCGCGCGGACACCGCCGGGGTTCATCAGCGCGAGGTCGGTCTCCGGGTCCAGCTTCTTGCCGGCGGCGAGCTGCGCGTCGGCGATGAGGTCGCCCATGGGGGACTCGGTGCCGGTGCTCGGGATGTCGGCGGATATGTAGCCGATGGGCCGGTTGCCGATGGGCGCGGCCAGCGTGTTCCACCGGTTGATGAGGTCCGTCATGTCGGCGGCCTTCGCCACGTCACGGGTGACGACGTGGTTGGCGGACTTCACGGCCGTACGGGAGATGTCGCCGGTCTTGCGGTCGTACGTCAGCGTCGTGTCGGTGTAGAGGCGGCCGAAGGACGCGGCCGAGGTGACCATGCGCGGCTTGCCCGACGGGTCCTTGATCGTGCAGGCGTACGCGGCGTGCGTGTGGCCGGTGACGAGGGCGTCGACCTTCGGGGTGATGTTCTTGGCGATGTCGACGATCGGGCCGGAGATGCCGTCACCGGCGCCGGGCGAGTCGCAGTCGTAGTTGTACGACGTGGAGGCGGGGGCACCGCCCTCGTGGATGAGCGCGACGACGGACTTCACGCCCTGGCGCTCCAGCTCCTTGGCGTACTTGTTGATCGTCTTGACCTCGTCCTTGAAGGTGAGGCCCTTGACGCCCTCGGCGGAGACGACGCCCGGCGTGTCCTCCAGGGTCACACCGATGAAGCCGATCTTGACGCCGTTCTTCTTCCACACCCAGTAGGGCTTGAGGAGGGGCTTCTTGGTCTTGTTCTCGATGACGTTCGCGGCGAGGTACGGGAAGTCCGCGCCCTTGAACTTCTTGCCCTTGACGTAGCAGCCGGCGGTGGGGTGGCAGCCGCCCTTCTGCAGGCGGGCCAGTTCCTTGGCGCCCTCGTCGAACTCGTGGTTGCCGACGCTCGTGACGTCCAGGTCGAGGTTGTTCAGCGCCTCGATGGTGGGCTCGTCGTGGAACAGGCCCGACAGCAGCGGCGAGGCGCCGACCATGTCACCGGCGGCCGCCGTGATCGAGTACGGGTTGTCCCCGCGGGCGTCGCGCAGATGCGTGGCCAGGTACTCCACACCACCGGCGTTGATCGTCGTGGTCGTCCCGTCCTCGTGCAGCTCGGTCACCCGGCCCGAGGAACCGGCCGGGGGCTCCAGGTTGCCGTGCAGGTCGTTGAACGACAGCAGCTGAACGTCCTGGTACCGGCTCGGCTCGGTCTTGCCCGGCTTGGCCTCACCGGCGCTCGCCGGGAGCGCGGCGGCCAGCGCGCCGACGGTCGCGAGACCGGCCGCGACCGCGACGATCCGGTTGCGGCGGCTGCCACGGCGTTGCGCGTGGGGTGTGGCTGACATGTGCCCCCCTGGTTCGTAAGAGACGTAAGGAAAACGTGAGAACAGGCCCCGTCGGCCCGAAGCGTAGATTCAACGCGCGTAGCGCGACAGGGGGTTCATGGTTACGACCTGGTTGCCATCGAGGAGGATGGTTGACAAAACGGGGCGTACGGTCCGCCCGGAACCCCCGGCACGGCTCGGGCACGGTGGCCGATTCACGCCACCCGCCGCTCCTCCGCACGGCCGGTTCCCGTCACCCGCCGCCCCTCCGCACGGCCGGTTCCCGCCACTCCTCCGCGCAGGCAGCTTCACGCCACCCGCCGCCCCTCCGCGCAGGCGGGATCAGGCCATCCACATCCCCCGCCCGCCACCCCCGGGAACCGACCCCGTTCCGAGGCGCCCTCCCGGCGCGGCCCCCGGTTAATCTCGAACCCATGACCAGCGACGACACCGCCCGGCCCCACTCAGCCGCCCGCAGTATCGAGACCCGCCTGGAACTCACCCCCGACCAGAGGACGGCCGTCCTCGACCTCCTCGACGAGGCCGCCCAGGTCGACGGCCAGCCCGCGGTGTCCGAGCAGGGCCGCCTCCAACTCCGCGGCGGCCCCCGCGAAGGCGTCCGCCACCTCCTGCTCACCGTCGGCGACACCCTGGTCGGCTACGCCCAACTGGAGGACACCGACCCCGTCGAGGCCCCCGCCGCCGAACTCGTCGTGCACCCCTCGCACCGGGGCCACGGCCACGGCCGGGCCCTCGGTTCGGCGCTGCTCGCCGAGTCCGGCAAGCGCCTGCGGGTGTGGGCGCACGGCGGGCACTCCGCGGCCCGCCATCTCGCCCAGGTCCTCGGCCTCACCCTCTTCCGCGAACTGCGCCAGATGCGCCGTTCACTGGCCGATTTCGACCCCCCGGAGCCGGCCCTCCCCGAGGGCGTCACCGTCCGCGCCTTCGTGCCCGGCGAGGACGACGCGGCCTGGCTCGCCGCGAACGCGGAGGCGTTCGCCCACCACCCCGAACAGGGCTCCCTCACCCAGCGCGACCTCGACGACCGCAAGGCAGAGCCCTGGTTCGACCCGGCCGGGTTCTTCCTGGCCTTCCGGGGCGACGAACTCGCCGGTTTCCACTGGACGAAGGTCCACGCCGCCGAACAGCTCGGCGAGGTCTACGTCGTGGGCGTCCGCCCCGGCGCCCAGGGCGGCGGCCTCGGCAAGGCGCTCACCACGATCGGCCTGCGCCACCTGGCCGCACAGGGCCTGCCGACCGCGATGCTCTACGTCGACGCGGACAACAAGGCGGCGGTGACCGTGTACGAACGCCTCGGATTCGTGACGTACGAGACGGATCTGATGTACCGCAGCGAAACCTGACGCACGGGACGGGGGCCTGCGCCTCCCCCGGCGGAGGTCGTCCACAGGCAGGGGGCGGTGTGTTGACACCGCCCCCTCTCTTGCACCACCCTTTCACTACTCAATTAGTGAAAGGGTGGTTGTTCGAGTGGTCGAGTACCGCATCGACCGGCGCAGCGGTGTCGCCACCTATGTGCAGATCGTCCAGCAGACCAAACAGGCCCTGCGGCTCGGCCTGTTGGAACCCGGCGACAAGCTCCCCACGGCCCGCGAGGTCGTGGAGGCCACCGCCATCAACCCGAACACGGTGCTGAAGGCCTACCGCGAGCTGGAGCGCGAGGGCCTGGTCGAGGCCCGCCGCGGCCTCGGCACCTTCGTACGGAAGTCGTTGGGCGCCCATCCGGTCGACTCCCCGCTGCGCGAGGAGCTGGCTCAGTGGACCGTCCGGGCCAAGGAGACCGGGCTCGAACGGGGCGACGTCGAGGCGCTGTTCACCTCCGTACTGGACGAACACTTCAAGGAAGATCAGGGGGACGAGGCATGACCGACACGGCCATCGAGGCGGCCGCACTCGGCAAGAGGTTCGGGTGGCGGCAGAAGGGCTGGGCGCTGCGCGACTGCACGCTGCGGCTCCCGGTGGGGCGCGTCTGCGCGGTCGTCGGACCGAACGGCGCGGGCAAGTCGACGCTGCTGGCCCACGCGGCCGGCCTGCTCGCCCCCACCGAGGGCGCGATCAGCGTGCTGGGCACGACGCCGTCGGCCGCCCGCGAACGCATGGCGTACGTCGCCCAGGACAAGCCCCTGTACCCGCAGCTCACCGTCGCCGAGACCCTGCGCATGGGCGCCGAGCTGAACCCCCGCCGCTGGGACGCGGCCGTCGCGGAGCGGATCGTCGAGGAGGGCGGGCTGGACTTCGGCTCCAAGATCCGCTCCCTCTCCGGCGGCCAGCGCACCCGGGTCGCCCTCGCCCTGGCCCTCGGCAAGCGGCCCGAACTGCTGCTGCTGGACGAGCCGATGGCCGACCTCGACCCGCTCGCCCGACACCAGCTGATGGGCACCCTGCTCGCGGACTCCGCCGAACACGGCACCACGGTTGTCATGTCCTCGCACGTCGTGGCCGAACTCGAAGGCTCCTGCGACCACTTGTTCCTCCTCGGCGGCGGTCGCGTCCGCCTCGCCGGCCCGCTGGACGCCCTCATCGCCGCACACACCCTGGTCACGGGCCCGACCGGTGACCTCGCCCCGCACACCGTCGTCGAGTCCCGGACGACCGGCCGTCAGCTCACCGCGCTCATACGCCCCGAGGGGCGGATCGCCGCCGGCTGGCAGACCGCCGAGCCGACCCTGGAGGAGCTGGTCCTCGCCCATCTGCGCTCCCCCGGCGCCCCGGCCCTCACCCTCACGGACGAGGACGACGAGGGCGGGATCGACGGCGACCAGGGCGAGACCAACGGCGCGCAGACCCGCGGAGCCTCCGTATGAGCGCCGTGACCGTGGTGTCCGCCGGGGCACCGGAGCGTCGCCCCGCGCACCCCGCCCGTGCCCTGGCCCGCGCGGTGCTCCGCCCGCACCAGTCGGCGCTGTGGTTCTGGGGGCTGCTGCTGGTGCTGATCGGCGGCGGACTGCTGTGGGCCGCCGGGCCGGGGTACGACGCCGTCTGGGACGCCTACCTCAGGAGTGGCTGCAAGGAGGCCGACTACTGCGACATGGGCCCCGCGTACCAGCACTACGACCTGGTCGTCAGCCTGGCTCCCGCCGCGCTGACCGTGGCGCCGCTCCTGATCGGGGCCTGGGCCGGTGCCTCGCTGATCGGCCGCGAGCTGGAGAGCGGCACCGCGAACCTGGCCTGGACCCAGTCCGTCACCCCGGCCCGCTGGCTCGCCGCCAAGCTGGCGGTCCCGGCCGCCCTGATCGTCTCCGGGACGGTCCTGCTGACCCTGCTGAACCGCCTGGTGTGGTGGCGGGAGGAGCCGCTCCGGGACGCGGTGGGCACCCGGGACTGGTTCGGGTACACCACCTTCACGGGCAACGGCACCCTCGCCACCGCCTACGCCCTGTTCGCCCTGGCCACCGGCGTGGTGGCCGGCCTGCTGCTCCGCCGCTCCCTGCCCGCGCTCGCCGCAGGCTTCGCGGGCACGGCCGCCCTCATGGGCGTGCTCCAGGGGAACCGGCACCACCTGTGGCCCGTGGCGGAGACCCGTGCGACCGCCTCGGAGCCGCGGTGGACCGGCATGCTCGTCGACCGGGGCGTCGTCACCGCCTCGGGCGACCGGATCTCGAACTCCCTCTGCGAGGACTTCGACTGCGGGCGGAGCGACGTCGTCGGCTACTGGGCCCATTCCCACCCCTCCTCCCACTTCTGGCCCCTCCAGCTCGTCGGGACCGGCATCGTCGTCGCCGTCACCGCCCTGCTGGTCCTGGCCTCCTTCCACCTGCTGCGCCACCGCACGGGAGGCGCCGCGTGACCGCCCTCACGACCGCCGCGTCCCGCGCGGGAGGCGGCCCGCGCGGACTGACCTGGACACTGCTGCGCCTGCACAGCGCGGCCCTGTGGTTCTGGGCGCTCCTCGTCGCCGTGGCCGCCGGGTGCCTGCTGTGGGCCGCGGTGGCGGGCGGCGACGCCGCCTGGGCCGCGTACACCTCGGGGGGCTGCGACAACGGAGTGGTGGACGAGGGCTGCAACCTCAACGCCCCCGCGATCGAGTTGTACGACACGGCCCTGTACCTGGGCTCCGCGATCATCACCATCGCGCCGATGCTCGTCGCCGTCTGGGCGGGGGCCGCGCTGATCGGTCGGGAGCTGGAGAACGGCACCGCGAAACTCGCCTGGACCCAGTCCGTCACCCCGGCCCGCTGGCTCGCCGCCAAGCTCGCCCTCCCCGCGGCCGTGCTCTCCTCCGGCACGCTCCTGCTCGTCCAGCTGCACCGGACGATGTGGCAGGCCCACACCGACCAGTGGGGGACGCGGGGCGTCTGGCAGTGGCACGAGAGCTCGATCTTCATCGGCAACGGTCCCGTCGCCCTCGCCCACGTCCTGCTCGGCCTCGCCGTCGGCGTCCTGGCCGGCCTGCTCACCCGCCGCTCCCTGGCCGCCATGGGCTACGGCTTCTTCGCCCTCGGCGGTCTGCTGTACGCCCTCGAACTGGCCCGGCCGTACCTGTGGCCGGCGAGGACCGCGACGACCCAGTCCGCTCTGAGCCACCCCGCCTACCTCGGCATGACCGTCGAGGAGGGCGGCATCACCCCCAGCGGTGTCCGGGTCCCCGACCTCTGCATGGCCAGCACGGAATGCATGCCCGGGGAGGATGTCGTCGGCCACTACCGCGACTACCACCCCGCCTCCCACTTCTGGCCCCTCCAGCTCGTCGAGACCGGCGTCGTCGTCGCCGTCACCGCCCTGCTGGTCCTGGCCTCCTTCCACCTGCTGCGCCGCCGTTCGGGAGGTACGTCATGACGACCGCCGTCGCCGCCATCGCCGCCCGTAAAGGCCCTCGCCCGCGCGGCCTGACCTGGACCGTGCTGCGCGTGCACCGCCCGGCCCTGCTGGTGTGGTGCGCGTACGTCCTGCTGATGACCGGCTGGATGCTCTGGGTGCACCACGTCTCGGGGGCGCAGGCGCGCGCCGCGCGCGACACCTGCCTGGGGCGGGACGGGGGCTGCGTCGACTTCGACGTGTTCCCCTTCACTCAGGGCATGTCCATGATCGGCCCCCTCGTCGCCTACGCCTCCTACGCCGTGGCCGCCTGGGCGGGTGCCTCCCTGACCGGGCGCGAACTGGAGCACGGCACGGCCCGACTGGCCTGGACCCAGTCGGTCACCCCGACGCGCTGGCTGACGGTCAAGCTGGCGGTTCCCGCGGTCGCCCTCACCGTGGGCACCACGGTGCTGATGCTGGTCTACCGCTGGATCTGGTCGGCGAACCGAGAGGTGCGCAGCGACGAGTGGTACGACAGCGAACCCTTCGTCAACCGTGGCCCCGCGGTCGTCGCGTACGCCCTGTGCGCGCTGGCCGTCGGCGCGCTGGCGGGCCTGGCCCTGAAGCGGGCGCTGCCGGCGCTGGGCACGGCCCTCGCCTTCGTCGTCTGCCTCCACCTGTACCTCGACGAGCGGTCGAACACGCTGTGGCCGGCGAAGACGCTCACCGGCACCGCCGCGAGCCGGCTGCCGATGTCGGCCGACCAGCTGGAGCTGGGAGCGGTCACCGGCTCGGGTGCCCGGATCAATGACCTGACCTGCTTCGACGTCGACACCGACGCCGGCTACGCCAGGTGCATGGCCGACAACGGCTTCACCGACCTGTACGCCGAGGTGCACCCCCAGTCCCACTTCTGGCCCCTGCATCTGATGACCACCGGCATCGTCCTCGCCGTCACCGCCCTGCTGGTCCTGGCCTCCTTCCACCTGCTGCGCCGCCGTACGGGAGGTACGTCATGACGACCGCCGTCGCCGCCACCGCCGCCCGTAAAGGCCGCCGCCCGCGCGGCCTGACCTGGACCGTGCTGCGCGTGCACCGCCCGGCCCTGCTGGTGTGGTGCGCGTACGTCCTGCTGATGACCGGCTGGATGCTCTGGGTGCACCACGTCTCGGCCGCGCGGGTGCGCGCCGAGCTGGACGCCTGCCGGAGGGTGGAGGGCGGGTGCATCGACGTGATGACGTTCAGCCACTCCATGAACGAGGGCTGGATCGGCACCCTCATCGCCTACTCCTCCTACGGCATCGCCGCCTGGGCCGGTGCCTCCCTCATCGGCCGCGAGCTGGAGCGGGGCACCGCCCAGCTGGCCTGGGCCCAGTCCCTCACCCCCACCCGCTGGCTCACCGCCAAGCTCGCGGTGCCGGCCGTCGCGCTGACCGTCGGGACCACCGTCCTGGTCCTGGTCTACCGCTGGTTCTGGTCGGCGAGCGGGGAGCTGCGGGGCGGCGAGTGGTACGACCCCGACCCCTTCCTGAACCGCGGCCCCGCGGTCCTCGCGTACGCCCTGTGCGCCCTGGCCGTCGGCGCCCTCGCGGGCATCGCCCTGCGGCGCTCCCTGCCCGCCCTGGCGGTGGCGTTCGGCTTCGTCCTCTGGTTCCACCTGTACGTCGACAGGCACTGGCACGAGCTGTGGCCCGCGAGGACCCTCTCCGGCACCGGCGAGATCCTGTTCCCCGACGACCACCCGGCCTCCCACTTCTGGCCCCTGCACCTGATGACCACCGGCGTCGTCCTCGCCGTCGCCGCCGTGGCCACCGGCGCCGCCTACTGGCTGCTGCGCCGCCGCACCCGCTGACGGCGACCCTGACCCGGCACGCCCCTCCTACGGGGGGAGGGGCGTGCCGCGGACGTGAACCGGTGCGGGGCGAGGCGGCGGCGCACATCCCGGGCCGGGGGCGCACGCCCGGGGAACCGGCGGGCCTCCCTGCGCTATCCCGCACGTAAGGTCTCCGTAACCGGCGATTCAGACGACCTTGCGACGCTTCCGCAATGAACCCCGTCCCGCCCGAGCCCTCGCCTCCCCCACGCAACGGCCCAAGCAACGGGAAGAGCGCGGGGAGCGGCCGCCCCGCGCCCACCGCCGCGCGCCCCGGCGTCAGCGACGACGTCGTCGCGCGGATCGACGCGGACATCGCCGGGAACGCCGTCGCGCTCCCTGTGGCCCTCTCCGACGCGCCTGTGATGCTCGCGGCGCGGAAGAATGGTGCCATGAGCCAGTCCAACGCCCAGGCACAGGTCCAGCACGCGCAGCCGTCCGTCGGCTCCATAGCCGCGCACCGCCCGCACACGGTGGCCGCGGTCGTCTCCGATCTCGAACCCGACATGGACGCCGACCTCGACGCCTACGAGGAGGCGCCGTACGACGGCGACCGCCTGCCGCAGAACCGCTTCCTCGACCGGGAGCGCAGCTGGCTCGCCTTCAACGAGCGTGTCCTGGAGCTCGCCGAGGACCCGAACACGCCCCTGCTGGAGCGGGCCAAGTTCCTCGCGATCTTCGCCAGCAACCTGGACGAGTTCTTCATGGTCCGGGTGGCCGGTCTGAAGCGCCGTATCGCCACCGGCGTCGCCACCAAGTCCGCCTCCGGCCTCCAGCCCCGCGAGGTGCTGGAGATGATCTGGGCCCGCTCCCGTGAGCTGATGGCCCGGCACGCCGCCTGCTTCCACGAGGACATCGCCCCGGCGCTCGCCGAGGAGGGCATCCACGTGGTCCGCTGGGGCGAGCTGACCGAGAAGGAGCAGGCCCGCCTGTTCACGCTCTTCCGGCACCAGATCTTCCCGGTCCTCACCCCCCTCGCCGTGGACCCGGCCCACCCCTTCCCGTACATCTCGGGCCTGTCGCTGAACCTCGCCGTGGTCGTCCGCAACCCGGTCTCCGGCCACCGCCACTTCGCCCGCGTCAAGGTCCCCCCGCTGCTCTCCCGCTTCCTGGAGGCGTCCCCCAGCCGCTACGTCCCCATCGAGGACGTGATCGCGGCCCACCTGGAGGAGCTGTTCCCGGGCATGGAGGTGCTGGAGCACCACACGTTCCGCCTCACCCGCAACGAGGACCTGGAGGTCGAGGAGGACGACGCCGAGAACCTCCTCCAGGCCCTGGAGAAGGAGCTCATGCGGCGCCGCTTCGGGCCGCCGGTGCGCCTGGAGGTCGAGGAGTCCATCGACCGGTACGTCCTCGACCTGCTGGTCCGCGAGCTGAAGATCTCCGAGGCCGAGGTGTACCCGCTGCCCGGCCCCCTCGACCTCACCGGCCTCTTCGGCATCGGCGCCCTCGACCGGCCCGAGCTGAAGTACCCGAAGTTCATCGCCGGCACCCACCGCGACCTCGCCGAGGTCGAGTCGGCGTCGCCGCCCGACATCTTCGCCGCGCTGCGCGAGCGGGACGTCCTGCTGCACCACCCGTACGACAGCTTCTCCACCTCCGTGCAGGCGTTCCTGGAGCAGGCGGCCGCCGACCCGGACGTCCTCGCCATCAAGCAGACCCTGTACCGGACCTCCGGCGACTCCCCGATCGTGGACGCGCTGATCGACGCCGCCGAGTCCGGCAAGCAGGTCCTCGTCCTGGTCGAGATCAAGGCCCGCTTCGACGAGCAGGCCAACATCAAGTGGGCCCGCAAGCTGGAGGAGTCGGGCTGCCACGTCGTCTACGGCCTGGTCGGTCTGAAGACCCACTGCAAGCTGTCCCTGGTGGTCCGCCAGGAGGGCGAGACCCTGCGCCGCTACAGCCACGTCGGCACGGGCAACTACCACCCGAAGACGGCCCGCCTCTACGAGGACCTGGGCCTGCTCACCGCCGACCAGCAGGTCGGCGCGGACCTCTCCGACCTGTTCAACCGCCTCTCCGGCTACTCCCGCCGCGAGACGTACCGCCGGCTCCTCGTCGCCCCCAAGTCCCTGCGCGACGGACTGATCGCCCGCGTCAACAAGGAGGTCCAGCACCACCGCGCCGGACGTCCCGCGTACGTCCGCATCAAGGTCAACTCGATGGTCGACGAGGCCCTGATCGACGCCTGCTACCGGGCCTCGCAGGCCGGCGTGCCCGTCGACATCTGGGTGCGCGGCATCTGCGCGGTACGGCCGGGCGTCCCCGGCATGTCGGAGAACGTCCGCGTCCGCTCCGTCCTCGGCCGCTTCCTCGAACACTCCCGGATCTTCGCCTTCGGCAACGGCGGCGAGCCCGAGGTGTGGATCGGCAGCGCCGACATGATGCACCGCAACCTCGACCGCCGGATCGAGGCCCTCGTACGAGTCACCGACCCGGCCCACCGGGCGGCCCTCAACCGCCTGCTGGAGACCGGTATGTCCGACACGACCTCCTCCTGGCACCTCGGCCCCGACGGCGAGTGGACCCGGCACTCGACCGACACGGACGGCCAGCCCCTGCGCAACGTCCAGGAGATGCTCATTGACGCCCGGAGGCGCCGGCGTGGCACAGCAACACCTTGACCCCAGGAACTCCACGGCCGTCGCCGCCGACGCCCTCGCCGGGTATCTGCGGTCCCAGGCCACCGAGTTCCTCCGCGCGCTGCGCACCCACCGGGAGACCGGTGGGGGCGCGGTCGGCGGAGCCGAGGAGTCCACCGACGCGGCGCTCGCCCTGCGCCGCTCGGCCCGCCGCATCAGCGGCACCCTCCACACCTTCCGCCCGCTGCTCGACGCCGACTGGTCGGAGTCCCTCCGTCCCGAACTGGCCTGGCTGTCGGGCACCCTGGGCCGCGAGCACGCCTACGCGGCCCGGCTGGACCGCCTGGTGGCGGCCCTGAACCGGCTGTCCGGAGCCGCCACCGGGTTCCCCGCACAGGCCGGATCGGCCGGCCGCGCCGCCGGGGCGGAACGCGCGGGCCCGGCCGGCGGCACCCGCCCCCCGGCCGCTCCCGACCGCGGCAACCTCACCGTCGGCGCCGCGAAGGCGGGCGCCCTCCTCGACCGCCAGCTCACCCTCGCCCGGACCCGGGCCCACTCGGCGGCCCTCCAGGCGCTCGGCTCGTCCCGCTTCCACGCCGTCGCCGACAGCGTCGCCGTCCTGGCCAGCGAGGTCCCCCTCACCCCGGCCGCGTCCGCCATGGACCTGAGCCCCCTGGCCGCCGCCGCCCACGACCGCCTCCGCGACGCCGTCGCCGGCCTCCCCCTGCTGACCGCCGGCCACCCCTACAACGCCGAGGCCCTCATCCACGGCCTGTCCCCCGACACCGCCCCCCACCCCCAGGACGCCCCCTGGCACCAGGTCCGGCTCCTGCTGCGCCTGCACCGCTACGCCCTGGAGGTCCTCCACCCCCAGGCGGTCCCCGTGGACGTACGCCTCCTGGCGGCCGGCGAGGCCCTCAACCGCCACCGAGACGCCTCCGAGGCGGCCTCCGCCGCGGCGGCCGCCGCCCGCACCCCCCGGATCGCCCCGGCCACGGCCTACGCCCTCGGCGTCCTGCACGCCGACCAGCGCCACGAAGTCGAGGCGGCCCGCTTCGCGTTCCAGCAGTCCTGGCAGAAAGAGGCGGTGAGTACGTCATGAGCGACGACGTCATCCACGCGGCCGGCTGCGTCCTGTGGCGCCGCTCCCCCGCCGCCGGGGACCTGGAGATCTGCCTGGTCCACCGGCCGAAGTACGACGACTGGTCGCACCCCAAGGGCAAGTTGAAGCGCGGCGAGGCCCCGCTCGACGGCGCGCTGCGCGAGGTCGAGGAGGAGACCGGGTACCGCTGCGAGCCCGGTCCGCGGCTGCCCTCGACCCACTACTACGTGGGCGGGCGCGCCAAGCGGGTCAGCTACTGGGCGGCCGAGGCGACCGCCGGTTCCTTCACCCCCAGCCGCGAGGTGGACCGCGTGCTCTGGCTGGAGCCGGCCACCGCCCGCGCCCGTCTCACCCAGCCCCGGGACCGGGAACTGGTCGACGAGTTCCTG
The DNA here is from genome assembly GCF_055573455.1 of Streptomyces sp. NPDC030183. Lineage (NCBI taxonomy): Bacteria > Bacillati > Actinomycetota > Actinomycetes > Kitasatosporales > Streptomycetaceae > Streptomyces > Streptomyces sp. NPDC030183. The sequence goes on along the minus strand of NZ_JBVIBK010000019.1, from coordinate 12,609 downwards.
GCGACCCTGCGCCTGGCCTGACCGCCCGGGCCCCGTCCGCGCCCGCGCCCCTCACCCTCCGGTCTCGTGCCCCTCGGCGTCGGTGCGGGCCAGGCTGCGGGCTCTGCGCGCCGGACCCCGCCATCCACAGATGCAGCGGGCCACGCAGAATCGGCCCTGTTCGACGGTCGTCGTGCGGTGCTCCTGCGGTAATACCGCCTCGTCGTGCTGTGCCACACGATGACGTTACCCACGTCAGGTGAACGACTCCCCAACTCCCGCCCCGCACGTGCCGGGGGCACCCCGCGTGACGACCTCCCCTACCCGTCGTTAACCGGACGACAGGAGGACCCGGTACGGACCGGCCAGGGGGTTTGCGGGCGATGGTGACGCGGCGGCACAGCAGAGCGGGCTCGGTGGTCGTCGCGGCGGGACTGGTGGTCTCCCCCCTGGGCTGTGCCCCCGGCGGCCCCGGGGACGACGCCGCCCCCTCCGACCCCGTCGGCCTCCTCCACCGCGCCGCCCCCGCCCTCGTCCGCGCGGGCAGCTCCAAGACCCGTACGGAGATGGAGATGGCCACCGGCGGCACCCGGGTCACCATCCACGGGGAGGGCGTCTACGACTACGGCCGACAGCTCGGCCGGCTCAAGGTGCTGCTGCCGCAGGACCCCGCCGGCACCAGCGAGCACCGCCCCATCACCGAACTCCTCGCCCCCGGCGCCCTGTTCATGAAGAACCGGGGCGCCGGTGTTCCCCCCGACAAGTGGGTCCGCGTCGACACCGGCACCCTCTCCGACGGCAACCTGGTCACCGGCGGCGCCACCGACCCGTTCGCCGCCGCCGAGGTCCTGCGCGGCACACGTACCGCGACCTACGTCGGGCGGGCCGAGGTCGAGGGCATCCCCGTCCGCCACTACCGCGGCACCGCCGACCTCACCGCCGCCTCCCGCGCCGCCTCCGAGGGCAACCGGGCCCCGCTGCGCGCCGCGGCCCGGGGGTTCGCCACGGCCAGGGTCCCCTTCGACGCGTACCTCGACGACGAGGGACGGATCCGCAAGGTCCGCCACCGGTTCAGCTTCGTCAACGGCCGGCAGCAGGACACGGTGGCCGTCGCCTCGACGACCCTGCTGTACGACTTCGGTGTCCACGTCGCCGTACGGCTGCCACGGCCGCAGGACATCTACGCCGGGAAGATCGCCGAGGAGTAGGTCCCTCGGGGGCCGCGCGGGGCCGGAAATGGTCCGTTGGTGCCATGCGCGGCCTGTGGGCCGCTGCCTACCCTAGGAGGTCGGTGACGGCGGAGAAGAGGTGATGCGCGTGGCTCCGGCAGGCGGTACGGCGGTCCATGACCACGTGGCCCTCGCCGAGATCGAGCTCTGCGGCGAACTCATGATCGCCGCCTCGGCCACCGACGGGGACCGCCTCAGCCCCGACCGCATCGACGAAGTCCTCCGCGTGTGGGAGGAACGCGCCCAGGACACCCCGTAACCCCCGGCCGTGGTGCGCGGCCCGCCGCCCGCTCCCGGCGCGGGAGGGCGTCCGGGGACGCGGGCGGTGGCCGAAATCCGGTCACCTGGGCCGGCGGGCGGACGCTCAGGTCCGCAGGAGCCGGCCGATCGCCTTCGTGGCCTCCTCCACCTTCGCGTCGACCTCGGCGCCCCCCTTGAGGGCCGCGTCGGCCACGCAGTGCCGCAGGTGCTCCTCCAGCAGTTGCAGCGCGAAGGACTGCAGGGCCTTGGTGGAGGCGGAGACCTGCGTGAGTATGTCGATGCAGTAGACGTCCTCGTCGACCATCCGCTGGAGCCCACGGATCTGGCCCTCGATGCGCCTCAGCCGCTTGAGATGCTCGTCCTTCTGGTGGTGATAACCGTGGATTCCATGGTCGTGGTCGGTCACGACGGGCGGCTCCACGGCATCTGCGACGGAGGGCGCTCCCGCGCCGGCCCCGGTGGTCGTCATCGCGTCCTCCAGACATATACCCCTACTGGGTATATCGTATCGAACTTTGGCGGGTATACGGCCTCCGGGCGGCCCCCCTGCCGACCGCTGTAGCCGATGGGCGACACTGGGGGACGGCCCATTAGCCGTGGCCGGATGATGCACTTAGCATCAGCCTGACCGAAACCGATGCACCCCGAGGACCCCTTGTGCGCTTTCGTCTGACCCCCAGGGAGACGAGCTTCTACGACATGTTCGCCGCCTCCGCGGACAACATCGTCACCGGCTCGAAGCTCCTCATGGAACTGCTCGGGGCGGACACGTCTGCCCGGGCCGAGATCGCGGAGCGCATGCGGGCAGCCGAGCACGCCGGTGACGATGCCACCCATGCGATCTTCCACCAGCTGAACTCCTCGTTCATCACGCCGTTCGACCGCGAGGACATCTACTCCCTCGCGTCCTCCCTCGACGACATCATGGACTTCATGGAGGAGGCCGTCGACCTGGTCGTCCTCTACAACATCGAGGACCTCCCGAAGGGCGTCGAGCAGCAGATCGAGGTCCTGTCCCGCGCGGCCGAACTGACGGCCGAGGCGATGCCGAACCTCCGCACGATGGACAACCTCACCGAGTACTGGATCGAGGTGAACCGGCTGGAGAACCAGGCGGACCAGATCCACCGCAAGCTGCTCGCCTATCTCTTCAGCGGCAAGTACGACGCCATCGAGGTCCTGAAGCTCAAGCAGATCGTGGATGTGCTGGAGGAGGCGGCGGACGCCTTCGAGCACGTGGCGAACACGGTGGAGACCATCGCGGTCAAGGAGTCCTGAGCCCTTCATGGACACCTTCGCTCTGGTCGTGACCATCGGGGTCGCGCTCTTCTTCACGTACACCAACGGCTTCCACGACTCCGCGAACGCGATCGCGACCTCGGTCTCGACGCGTGCGCTCACCCCGCGCGCGGCCCTCGCCATGGCCGCCGTCATGAACCTCGTGGGCGCGTTCCTGGGCAGCGGCGTCGCCAAGACGGTCAGCGAGGGGCTGATCTCCACCCCCGAGGGCTCCAAGGGGATGGGCATCCTCTTCGCGGCCCTCGTCGGCGCGATCACCTGGAACCTCATCACCTGGTACTTCGGCCTGCCGTCCTCCTCCAGCCACGCGCTGTTCGGCGGCATGGTGGGGGCCGCGCTGGCGGGCGGCACGACGGTCTACTGGTCCGGCGTGCTGGAGAAGGTCGTCATCCCGATGTTCGTCTCCCCCGTGGTCGGCCTGGTCGTCGGCTACCTGGTGATGGCGGCGATCATGTGGATCTTCCGCCGCGCCAACCCGCACAAGGCCAAGCACGGCTTCCGTATCGCGCAGACCGTGTCGGCGGCCGGCATGGCCCTCGGCCACGGTCTGCAGGACGCCCAGAAGACGATGGGCATCGTCGTGATGGCCCTGGTCATCGCGGACGTCGAGGACTACGGCGACCCGATCCCGATCTGGGTGAAGATCGCCTGTGCCGTGATGCTGTCCCTCGGCACCTACGCGGGCGGCTGGCGCATCATGCGCACCCTGGGCCGGAAGATCATCGAGCTGGACCCGCCGCAGGGCTTCGCCGCCGAGACCACCGGCGCGTCGATCATGTTCATCACGGCCTTCATCTTCAAGGCGCCGATCTCCACGACCCACATCATCACCTCGGCGATCATGGGCGTCGGTGCCACGAAGCGGGTGAACGCGGTCCGCTGGGGCGTCGCCAAGAACATCGTCCTCGGCTGGTTCATCACCATGCCGGCGGCCGCCCTCGTGGCCGCGGCCAGCTTCTGGATCGTGAACCTGGCGGTCCTCTGACGGAACCACCGCCCTGACGGGAACACCCGCCCACAAGGGCACGGGCCCGTCCCCCGGGAGCCGGGGGACGGGCCCTTTACCTACCTCGTGGCGGCACCGCCATGCAGCACCACGAGGGGTTCCTGAGGAGACCGGCCTAGCCGAAGCGGCCGGAGATGTAGTCCTCCGTGGCCTGCACCGACGGGTTGGAGAAGATCCGCTCGGTGTCGTCGATCTCGATCAGCTTGCCCGGCTGCCCGACGGCCGCCAGGTTGAAGAACGCCGTGCGGTCCGAGACTCGCGCCGCCTGCTGCATGTTGTGCGTCACGATGACGATCGTGAACTGTTCCTTCAGCTGACCGATGAGGTCCTCGATGGCGAGCGTGGAGATCGGGTCCAGGGCCGAGCAGGGCTCGTCCATGAGCAGCACCTTCGGCTCGACCGCGATCGCGCGGGCGATGCAGAGCCGCTGCTGCTGGCCGCCGGAGAGACCGGAGCCCGGCTTGTTCAGGCGGTCCTTGACCTCGTTCCAGAGGTTGGCGCCCTTGAGGGACTTCTCGACGACGTCGTCCATCTCGGACTTCTTCTTGCTGCCGACGAGCTTCAGACCGGCCGCCACGTTGTCGTAGATCGACATCGTCGGGAACGGGTTGGGGCGCTGGAAGACCATGCCGACCTCACGCCGCACCGACACCGGGTCGACCCCGGCGCCGTACAGGTCCTCGTCGTCGAGCATGACCTTGCCCTCGACGCGGCCACCCGGCGTGACCTCGTGCATCCGGTTCAGGGTGCGCAGGAAGGTGGACTTGCCGCAGCCGGAGGGGCCGATGAAGGCCGTCACGGTGCGGGGCTCGACGGTCATCGAGATGTCCTCGATGGCCCGGAAGGAGCCGTAATAGGCGTTGAGGCCGCTGACGTCGATTCGCTTGGCCATGTGAATCACTGCTTCTTTCGCGAGGAATTCGCGGGGAATTCGCTGGGTTCTGGTCGCTGTATGGCCGCGTCAGCGACCGGACTTCGGGGCCTTCCAGCGGGCGATGCCGCGGGCCGCCAGGTTCAGGATCATGATGAAGGCGATGAGCGTCAGGGCCGCCGCCCACGCACGGTCGTACGCCGCTCCGGAGCCGCCGCTGTTGGCGTACTGCAGGTAGATGTACATCGGCAGCGACGCCTGCGGGTCGGAGAAGGGGTTCGCGTTGATGAAGTTCGAACCCCACACCAGCAGCAGGACCGGGGCGGTCTCACCGGCGATACGGGCGACCGCGAGCATGACACCGGTCGTGATGCCGCCGATCGCGGTCGGCAGCACCACCTTGAGGATCGTGCGCCACTTCGGCACGCCCAGCGCCAGCGACGCCTCGCGCAGCTCGTTCGGGACGAGCTTGAGCATCTCCTCGGTGGAGCGGACGACGACCGGCAGCATCAGGATGGTCAGCGCCATCGCGCCGGCGAAACCGGAGGGGCCCATGTCCAGGATCAGGATCCAGGTACTGAGGATGAACAGGCCCGCGACGATCGACGGGACACCCGTCATGACGTCGACGAAGAAGGTGACGGCCTTGGCGAGCCTGCCACGGCCGTACTCGACCAGGTAGATCGCGGTCAGCACACCGATCGGCACGGAGATCAGGGTGGCGAGGCCGACCTGCTCCAGGGTGCCGAGGATGGCGTGGTAGATACCGCCGCCCGGCTCGGTGTCGGCGACCACACCCATCGAGTGGGTGAGGAAGTACATGTCGAGGACCTTCACACCGCGGCTGACGGTCTCCCAGACGAGGGAGGCCAGCGGGACGACGGCGAGGAGGAACGCGACCCAGACGACGCTGGTGGCGACCCGGTCCTTGGCCTGCCGCTTGCCCTCGACGCGGGCGGCGATGCCGAACGTCCCGGCGACGAAGAGGACGCCGGCGATCAGGGCCCACTGGATGGAGCTCTCCAGGCCGAGGGCGGCGGAGATGCCGAGGCCGAGGGCGACGGAGGCGGCGGCGACCGCCCAGGAGAACCACTTGGGCAGGGACGCGGCGCGCAGGGAGCTGGGGCGCTTGTCGGTGAGAGTTGCGTTGCTCATGCGTTGGCCCCCGAGAACTCCTTGCGGCGGGCGATGATCAGGCGGGCCGCGCCGTTGACCAGCAGGGTGATGACGAACAGGACCAGACCGGAGGCGATGAGCGCGTCCCGGCCCATCTCGGTGGCCTCGCTGAACTTGCTGGCGATGTTCTGGGCGAAGGTGCCGCCGCCCGGGTCGAGCAGGCTGAGGTTGATCTCGAAGCTGGAGGACAGCACCATCGCGACGGCCATGGTCTCGCCGAGGGCGCGGCCGAGGCCGAGCATCGAGGCGGAGATGACGCCGGAGCGCCCGAAGGGCAGGACCGCCATGCGGATGACCTCCCAGCGGGTGGCGCCGAGGGCCAGCGCGGCCTCCTCGTGCATCTGCGGGACCTGGCGGAAGACCTCGCGGCTCACGTTGGTGATGATCGGCAGGATCATGATCGCGAGCAGGATGCCGACGGTGAGCATCGAACGGGGGGCGCCGCCCTGCCATTCGAAGATGCCGGTCCAGCCGAGGTAGTCGTTCAGCCAGCCGTAGAGGCCGTCGAGCTGCGGTACGAGCACGAGGGCGCCCCAGAGGCCGTACACGATGGACGGCACGGCGGCGAGCAGGTCGACCACGTACGCGATGGGGCCGCCCAGCCTGCGCGGGGCGTAGTGCGTGATGAACAGGGCGATCCCGACGGCGACCGGGACCGCGATGGCCATCGCGATGATCGACGACACGATGGTGCCGAAGGCCAGGACCGCGATGCCGAAGACCGGCGGGTTGCCGGTGGGGTTCCACTCGAAGGTGGTGAAGAAGTTGCCCTCGTCCTTGCTGATCGCGAGCGCGGCGCGGTAGCTGAGGAACACGGCGATGGCCGCCATGATCGCCAGCAGGAAGATGCCGGAGCCGCGGGAGAGGCCGAGGAAGATCCGGTCGCCGGGGCGGGTGGCGCCGCGGGCGGCGCGCTTCTCCTCCGCGGCGGGCGGCGGCGGTGTGGAGGGGAGGGGAGTGTCTTTGGTCGTGGATATGTCCATCAGGTTCTCCGGTCTGCGGAGCCGTCGTCGTGCGGACGGCGACTCGGGGCGGAGCCGTCCGCGGTGGCGGAACGGCTCCTGGCGGCGGTGCACCGGACGGTGCGGCCCAGTCCCGGTCGGGGCTGGGCCGCACGCGGATCAGCTCAGGCCCGAGATGGTGCTGCGGACCTTGGTGATGATCTCCTCGGGCATCGGGGCGTAGCCGGCGTCGGCGAGCAGGCCCTGACCGTCCTCGGAGGCGATGTAGGTGAGGAAGGACTTGGTGGCGGGCAGGGTGTCCGCCTTGTTGCCCTTGTCACAGACGATCTCGTAGGTGACGAGGGTGATCGGGTACGCGCCCTCGGCGGTCGGCGTGTAGTTCAGCTTCAGCGCGAGGTCCTTGCCGGTGCCCACGACCTGGGCCTCGGAGATGGCCTTGGTGGCGTTCTCGACGGTCGCCTTGACCGGCTCGGTGGCGCCGGTCTTGATGTCGACCGTGCTCATGCCGTCCTTGGCGTAGGAGAGCTCCATGTAGGAGATGGCGCCCTTGGTCTCCTTGACGCCCTGCGCGACACCGGAGGAGCCCTGCGCGGACTGGCCGCCCTTGGCCTGCCAGGCCTTGCCGCCCTCGTACTTCCAGTTGTCGGGCGCGGCGGCGATCAGGTACTTGGTGAAGTTGTCCGTGGTGCCGGACTCGTCCGAGCGGTGGTACGGCTGGATCTTGAGGTCGGGCAGCTCGGCGTCGGGGTTGAGCGCCTTGATGGCCTTGTCGTTCCAGTTGGTGATCTTGCTGTCGAAGATCAGCGCGAGGGTCTTGGCGTCCAGGACCAGGCTGTCGACGCCCGGGACGTTGTAGCCGACCGCGATCGGGCCGCCGACCATCGGCAGGTCGATGCCCTGACCGCCCTTGCAGACCTCCTTGGAGGCGGTGACCTCTTCCGGCTTCAGCGCGGAGTCGGAACCGGCGAAGGCGACCTGGCCCTGCGTGAACGCGGTGATACCGGCGCCCGAACCGCTGCCCTTGTAGTTGATCTGGACGCTCTTGCAGGAGGCCGTGTACTGCTTGACCCAGGCGTCGATGGCGTTCTTCTGCGCGGAGGAGCCGTCGGCCAGCAGCTGGCCCTTGGCGTCGCCGCAGTCGATCTTGCTGTTGGCCGCCTGCGAGGAGCCCCCGTCGGCCGGGTTGCCGGTCTCGTCGGAGCCGCAGGCCGTCAGGGTCAGGGCGCCGGTGACGGCGACAGCACCGAGGGAAAGGGCGCGCAGCCGGTTCTTGCGCTGAAGCTTCACTTTCGGGGGTTCCTTCCAGGAGCCGCCGTCCACATGGCGGCGTGCGAAGTCGTCGTATCAGCCTCAGGACTGCCCTCGCGGGCGCCTGTCGTCCCTCAGGCTGCTGTCGTCACGGGGTGTATGGGCCGTTCTCGGCCCGCACCCCGCACCGGGTAAGGCCGAAATTAGGCAGATCAGGTGAAGCCGCCGATGGACGGAAGTGAACGGCGAGTGAACCCCTGCCGACAGTGCGGTGAGGTAACGGAATGCTTACGGCGCCCGCCGCCCTCTGGACGGAACACCCGCCCGCACCGGCACCCTGCGGTGCGGGGGTCGACCGGCATCTCTGCAATTTCACAGGTGGAGAAATCCTTCGAGAAAAGGAAACTCCACGCATACCAGACACGTCCACCCGGACCGGGCAGGGGGCCCGGGGAACCGCGCGGGAAATCACCGAGCCCGCGCACACCCGCGACGACATCGGGCACCCGAGTTCATGGGCGCTCCGATCCACAGGCACCCCGATCCAGCCGGCACCCCGAACACACTCCCGGACGGAGGGAACCCGACCCCCGCCAACCCCCGTCTCGTCAGACGACCCCAGCTCGCGGCGCACCGGGAGGCGCACATGGAACGGCGTACGTTCATCGGCGGCGGTGCGGCCGCACTCACCGCACTGACCGCCTCGGCCTGCACCTCCGGCGGCGGCTCCGACGCCTCGGCCACGGCCACGAACGCCTCCCTCCTCACGACCACGACGACGGTCACCGGCGCGGGCGGGAAGCCCGGCGCGGCCAACTGGTCCGCCCTCGCCCGGGACCTCGACGGCCCGCTGATCCGCCCCGGTGACAAGGCGTGGACGACGGCCCGCCAGCTCTACAACACCCGCTTCGACACCCTGAAGCCCACCGCCGTCGCCTATGTCGCCCACCCCGACGACATCCGCACGACCCTCGCCTACGCCAGGGCCCACGACCTCAAGGTCGCGATACGCAACGGCGGCCACTCCTACGCCGGCTGGTCCTCCGGCAACGGCCGGCTGATCATCGACGTCTCCAAGCTCAGCAAGGTCCGCGCCTCCGGCGGCGAGGCCGTCATCGGCGCGGGAGCGAAGCTCATCGACGTCTACCGCGCGCTCGCCGCCAAGGGCGTCACCATCCCCGCCGGCTCCTGCCCCACCGTCGGCGTCTCCGGTCTCACCCTCGGCGGCGGCCACGGTGTGACGTCCCGCGCCTACGGCCTGACCTGCGACAGCCTCACCCAGGCCACCCTCATCACCGCCGACGGCAAGCAGCTGGTCGCGAACGCCACCACGAACACGGACCTCTTCTGGGCCCTGCGCGGCGCCGGCAACGGCAACTTCGGCGTGGTCACCGAACTCCGCTTCAAGACCCACGCGGCCCCGGCCGGCGTCACCGCGTACCTCACCTGGCCCTGGTCCCGGGCCGCCGCCGTCCTGAAGGCATGGCAGGAGTGGGGCCCCACCCAGGCCGACGAGATCTGGTCGTCCTGCCACATCGCGAAGTCGGCCGGCGGCACCCCGACCGTCTCCGTCGCCGCCTTCTCCCTCGGCACCTACGGCGAGCTCCAGAACGCCGTCGACCGGCTCGCCGACCGGGTGGGCGCCCCGGCCCGCAGCGTCTCCCTCAAGCGCCGCACCTACGAGGACGCCATGGAGGGCTACGCGGGCTGCGGGTCCTTCGCCGAGGACGCCCAGTGCCATCTGCCGGGCACGACGCCCGGCCGGTCCCCCAAGGGAAAGCTGGGCCGCGAGACGTACGCCGCCCGCTCGGACTTCTTCGACCGCTCGATCTCCTCGGCGGGCATCCAGACCCTGCTGACCCAGATCACCGGCGTCAAGGGCGGCGCCGGCAGCATCGCCCTCACCGCGCTCGGCGGCCAGGTCAACCGCGTCTCGCCGACCGCGACGGCCTTCGTCCACCGCCGCTCGCGGATGCTGGCCCAGTACATCGCCTCCTGGAAGCCCGGCACCTCCGGCACGGCCGCCCAGTCCTGGCTGAACACCGCCCACAAGTCGATGGCCCGCCACGCCTCCGGCGCCGCCTACCAGAACTACACCGACCCCACGCTCACGAACTGGAAGAAGGCGTACTACGGCGACGCGGCCGCCCGGCTGACCACTCTGAAGAAGAAGTACGACCCGAACCGCTTCTTCACCTTCCCGCAGGCCCTGTAGCGCTCCCGGGGGCCACGGCGGTCCCATGACGACGGCCCCCTCACCGGCACGCGGTGAGGGGGCCGTTCGGTCGCGCCGAGCCGGGCGGTCGTGGCTACGCCGCCAGGTCCCGCTCCTCCGTGGAGGACGCCTCGACCCGCGCGCCCGGGATCACCGCGCGCTGACCGTCACGCCCGCGCGCCCGGACGAGCCACCCCACCCGGGGCGACCGCTCGATCGCCTTCATCACCGGCGTCAGCAGCGCCATGGCGAGCGGCGAGAGCAGCAGGGCGACGGCGGTGCCGAGCGCGAAGCCGCCGATCACGTCGGTCGGGTAGTGCACGCCCATGTAGACCCGGATGAAGCCGCCGAGGAACCCGATGACCAGGCCGACCAGGCCGAACTTCCGGTTGGCGACGAAGAGTCCGACCGCCATCGCCATGATCAGGGTCGCGTGGTCGCTCACGAAGGAGTAGTCGGTCTTGCCGGAGACGAGCACCTCCAGCCCCTCGTGGTCGAGGAAGGGCCGGGGCCGCTCGACGAACCCGCGTATCGGCACGTTGATCAGGACGGCGACACCGGCGGCCAGCGGCGCCCACACCAGCGCGGCCACGGACGAGGCCGCGTCCTCGCCACCGCGCCTGCGCACGCCCCACCAGCACCACAGGATCAGCAGCACCATGGCGAACAGCAGGCCGTACTCGCCGACGAACTCCATGACCCGGTCGAGCCAGGTCGGGGCGTCCTTGGCCAGGCCATTGATGTCATACAGCAGCTCGACGTCGGGATTGGATCCGGAATCAGCGGCAAGTGCGGCATGCGCGGCGAGTCCAGCCATCGTGCTGCGGCCCTTTCGTCATCGTCCTCGCGACCGCACCCGTACGTGCGCCGCGCTGTTGCCACCCCCGTGGTGTACGTAGGCGTCAACGCGCTACGTCAAATAGGAACGCACACTTCTCTCCAATGCGTTCCACCCTCCACTGAATGATCACGCAGACGTTATCGAAGAGAGACGCGTCGCCGCAGCTCAGGGCAGGGGTTCACGGAGAATTACGGCCCCGTCAGACAGTCTTGGGCAGCGCTTTCGCGCCATCTTCGGTGACCCGGGTGGCCCCGAAGTAGTCGGGGGTGTCAATCGGGTCGAACCGGATGACCGCGCCCGGCCGCGGGGCGTTGATCATATATCCGCCCCCCACATAAATACCGACGTGCCGAATGGCGCGGGAGTTGGTGAGGTCGTCGGAGAAGAAGACGAGATCGCCCGGCAGGAGTTCACCCCGCGACGGGTGCGGCCCGGCGTTGTACTGATCGTTCGCGACGCGCGGCAGCGTGATCCCGACGCTCGCGTACGCCGCCTTCGTCAGACCCGAGCAGTCGAAACGTCCGCCCTGGTCAGCGGTGCCGTTACCGCCCCAGAGGTAGAGCGTGCCGAGTTTCTTCTGGGCGTACGCGATGGCTCCCGCCGCCTGCTCGCTCGGGTCGACGCGGCTCGTGGGCGCGGCGAAGCTCTCCGACAGCGTCGTGATCGTCTTGACGTAGTTCTGGGTCTCCTTGTAGGGCGGGACACCCCCGTACTTGATGACGGCGTACGCGCCCGCGTTGTAGGAAGCGAGCATGTTCGCGGTCGGATCACCGGGGACGTCCTTCACGTACGAGGCGAGCTTGCAGTCGTACGAGGCGGCCGATGGAATCGCGTCATTCGGGTCCCAGACGTCACGGTCGCCGTCCCCGTCACCGTCCAGCCCGTGCGCCGCCCACGTCCCCGGGATGAACTGCGCGATGCCCTGGGCGGCCGCGGGGCTCTGCGCCTTCGGGTTGAACCCGCTCTCCTGGTACAGCTGGGCGGCCAGCAACGCCGGATTGATGGCGTCGCACAGATTGCCCCACTTCTGCACCAGCGACTGGTACGCCGCCGGCACGGCACCCTTGGCCAGCCCGACGGCCTTTCCTCCGACCCCGTTGGCGAGGTTCCCGGCGACCAGGTAGACACCGACGACCAGCAGCATGACGAACGCGAGTCCGGCGCCGACAGCGGAGATCACCACGATCCATGCCTTACGCACCGTCAACCGCCCCTCACCGCCCGCGAGTCCGCCGACGGTAAGTGTAGAGGCGGCCCTCCCTCTTAGGAATGATCACTCACGGCACTCCGTCCCCTTCGTCCCCGAGGTCGCCGTCACCACCAACCGCCGCAAGTGACGGGTGGAGGACTTCGAGCCGACGCCGGCGGCGGGCGAGGCGCGCGGGGGACGGCCGACTGGACACCCCGGCGGCCCTCGGGCACGGATCGCCCCGTTATGTTTTTCGCGGTCCTGCAAGAGGGCCGCTGGCCTCCGGGCCCGGCATGACTGTTGCCCCCTGTCGATGGGATGACCTGGGGGGTG